>CAZSCW010000037.1:0-5476 GCA_964605495.1 uncultured Candidatus Saccharibacteria bacterium | reverse complement strand
CCTTCATCGGTAATATCCAAAAGCCCTCCACGTGTACGGAGTGCACCACTAACATCCGCATAACGTGCCCAGGCTTTTTCCAAGCTACGTTCTGAAACCAAATACAGGTGAATAATATACCCGAGTCGTTCCAGTATATCGATTTGTTCGATTGTCTTTTCACTGGTTGGTGATTGCACTGCAACACTTAATTTTTTACCAACCATACCAAAACAAGCGATTTTTGATTCGCGTGATATTGTTTCAGAAATTAATAAGAGTGCATCGGTATTAATTCCAATCCCCGAAAGATCAACATATCCAATTCCATACTCATCAGCTGCGGCTTTTACTGCTGCTTCTTCCTGACGTTTATGAATCTCGGCAAGTTTTTTATTCTGTTCTTCATCATTGAATACCGCCATAATTATGAATATTATATCATAAAGAAAAACAAAAAGTTCTAAAATGTTATTAGTATTAATCACTGTAAAAAATTTTACAAAAGAAAAAACCTTCCAGGAGGAAGATTTTTTCAGTTCTGTGATTGAGCTCGTTTGGCAAGCCAATCTCATTCAAACACAGAAATCTCAAAGACATCTTTTCTGCCCACAAGGGAGCAAAAATTGAGGAAAGGAGCAAGGAGGAACCCAGACATCATCCATACCAGTGGAAGCACCAGATATTCCTACCCACAAACCCCAGGAAGACCGCGAGATCCCGATCCCTTTGAGATTTCTATATTCGAATCACTATTCACTTTTATACTAGGAGTATAGCATAATTAAATAATTATGTCAACCCTTTGTCTCTATTCTATATTTTCTGGCTTTTGACCAGAAAAAATACAACAAGACTTCTAATATAGCGTACTCACTTAAATCGTGCAAGCATTAAAAAGGAGACTTTTCAGCAAGTTATCCACATGGTTTTTCCACATGGAAAATAACAAATAATACTTATAATATAACGATATTCTATCAAAAGGACTACTTTTCCCTTAAAAACCTATTTTTTTATGTTTGTAAGAAATTATTAAATACCTTCGTTTTTGAAAGAGTTCACATGCATGCTATACTAACCAGTATGAAGCCATCTGACACTATCCATCGATCTCTTGATGCTAATTTACGTCCACATACATGGGACGAATATATTGGGCAACAATCAATCAAGCAAAATTTGAATATCTTAATTTCAGCAGCACATAACCGTGACCAGGTTGCAGAACATATTTTATTTTATGGTCCACCAGGACTTGGCAAAACGACTCTCGCCCATTTGATTGCAAAAGAAACAGGACGTGCAATGAAAATTACTTCTGGTCCGGCAATTGAAAAGGTTGGTGACCTTGCCAGTATCCTTACCAACATCCAGCCTGGTGATATTGTGTTCATAGACGAGATCCACCGATTAAATAAAATGATTGAAGAAGTACTCTACCCTGCTATGGAATCAGGCGTGCTCGATATTATTATCGGAAAAGGTCCGTCTGCACGAACATTACAATTGGAACTTCCTGCATTTACATTGATTGCTGCGACGACTCGACCATCACTAATTTCTGCACCACTTCGTTCACGATTTTCAGGAGGAACCTACAAACTGGAATTCTATGACGATAATGAAATGGCTCAAATCATAAAGCGATCTGCTGAAAAACTTGGGATACAAATTAATGAAGACGCCGTAATGAATATCGCAATTCGCAGTCGAAAAACTCCGCGAACAGCGAATCAGTATCTAAAACGTATTCGCGATTACGCACAGGTTCATAATATCGATATAATCAATACGGAAACAGTGCATCAGGCACTCGATCTAATGGGTGTGGACAGTATTGGACTTTCGCCTTCTGACCGGTTACTCCTTAAAACGTTAATTGAAAAATTTAACGGTGGACCAGTCGGTGTAAAAACACTTGCCGCTGCAACCGGTGAAGAGGAAGACACGATTGAAGAAGTTATCGAACCATATCTGATCCAAACTGGGTTACTCGAAAAAACTCCACGTGGACGAATGGCAACAGAAAAAGCATATAATCATTTAGGGATTACCTATATCGAAAAATAAAAAACACTCAAATGAGTGTTTTTTATTTTTCTACATCTGTTCTTTTAGATCATTGATTTTTTGTTGATCTTCCAAAGAACTTAATTCTTTTCTCATTTTATCAAGTTCTGCCAATTCCCCATCAACATATGCCATATCCTCTGATAGTTCATCATCTACTGATTGCAAATCTTTTGCTAATTGTTCATCCAATGCATGCAATTCTGGAGTATCAGTATCAACCCCCAATTCTGCAAAATCACGTTCGATTTCTTCTTGAATAATATTTTGGACCTGAGCTTCCAATTCAATGGTCAATGTGTCATGACCTGCTAAAATAGCAGCAACAGATTGTTTTGTTGCATCTGACAATGGACTGGCCTGAATTTTTTGTAGTAATTCGGTAATATTCATAGATATTATGCTGCAACAGCTGAAAGATTATATCCTTTAGCAAATTCGATTTTTGCTTTTAGATCTTCTGCTATTTTTTTAGATGCTTCTAATTGTTGTGCAGCCATAGCTACACCACCTTCTGCTGCCTGTAACTGCTGCATCAATGCTGCAATTAATTTTGCGTTACGTTCAGCATTTCGTTTTTCAATATATGCCTGTCGTTTTGCTTCTGCTGCTGCAATAGCAATTTTTCCATAATCTAATAATCGTTCCCATTTTGATTGAATTTTTTCTTTTGCTTCTACGGCTTTTGCTTTAACAGATTCTTTCACTTCTGTGTATTTTTCAGAAGCAGTTTCTGCTGCAACCATTGCGATTGCTGTCGAAATTTCAACAGTGTCTTTTCCAAATTGAACAACTTGTTCTTTTTTATCATTTGCCCAATTGAATGCCTGTTCTTTTTTATCACCTACCCATTGTTGTGCCTCATTATATTTTGCAGTCATAGCTTCTTTTGCGGCGTCAACTTTTTGTTCTACTTTATCAGCTGCAGCAGATGCAAGTTCTGGGGTCGATAAAACAGTTACTGCTGCTTTTTCAGCATTACTGGTGAAAAATGATTTTCCTCTTGAAAACCAACTACTAATACTTGCTTTTGCATTACTTACTTTTTGTTTTAATGTATCTAGTCTTTCTTGCCCTTTTTCGTATAAAGGATTCACTGCTTCAACAGTGTTAGTATTTGTTCCAATTTTGTTTTCTGGTGTCATATAAAATCAATTAAATTGCTAATACTATAATTATACCAATATACACATACAAGCACAAGTAACAAAAAACAGCCCGTAAAGACTGTTATTTGTAAGATTATCGCTTTCGTTTAACACGAGGCTTTTTCTTTTCTTCTTCTTTTTTCATCGGGAATCCGAGATATTCAAAGAAAGCAAGAGCTTCTGGGCGTGATTTTGCTGATGTTACAATAGTAACCGCAAGACCAAACACATTCACAATTTCTTCGTCACCTGTTTCAGGGAAAATAGTATGTTCCTTGATACCAATAGTCATGTTTCCAAGACTGTTAGCTGATGATCGAGTAATCCCACGGAAGTCCTTTGTTCGAGGAAGCGCAATATTTACGAGTTTATCAAGAAATTCGTACATGCGAGCTCCTCGCAATGTAACCACAACTCCTACTGGATCTCCAGCACGGATTTTAAATGTTGCGATTGATTGCTTTGCTCCTTTTACTGACGGTTTTTGACCAGTGATTTTTAACAATCGATCAGAAACAAAAGTATTTTTGTTTCGATCTTTTTTCATTCCTGAACCTGTTCCAACTGATATAACTACCTTTTGGATTTTAGGTGAAGAAAAGATGTTTTTATAACCAAACTGTTCTTTCAACACAGCATAGGCTCCTTCTTGTTTTTGTTTAATTGATTGCATAAGTCGATTGCGTACTAATGATTAGTACACGATGGTTAGGCGATATCTTTTCCGCTTTTTCGGGCAACACGAACTTTTTTCGCGCCCTCTTTGCGAGATCCTACTCGAGTTGCTTTTCCTGATTGAGGATCAATCAATGAAACATTCGAAATATGGATAGGATATGCTTGTTCGACCAATGTGTGTTTTTCTCCACGCATGCGCGCTTTGATAACTTTTTTCTTGATATTAACACCAGCAACAATAACTTTGTTTTCTGATTTTAATATTTTTTCTACGGTACCTTTGGTACCCTTGTGTGATCCTGTGAGGATCATCACGTTGTCTCCTTTTTTAATCATAATGAAATTACAAGACTTCTGGAGCTAGGGATACAATTTTTTGATATCCAAGCTCTGCAAGTTCTCGTGGAATAGGACCAAAGATACGACCTCCTTTCGGTTCTTTTGTTTTTTTATCGAGGATAACAACAGCGTTATCATCAAAACGAATATATGAACCGTCTTTGCGACGTACTGCCGCACGTTGTCGAACGACAACAGCTCGGTGTACATCTTTTTTCTTAATTTGTTTTCGTGGTTCTGCAGCTTTTACTGACAGTACAACGATATCACCCACAAACGCATAGCGACGATGAGAACCTCCCAAAATCTTAAATACGCGAGCTTTTTTTGCTCCAGTGTTGTCGGCGATGGTTACATTAGTTCCAACTTGTATCATATATAGTTAGGCGTTTGTTACCACTTCAAAAGTTTTATCTTTTGAAAGCGGTCGACATTCGCGAATAGTTACCACATCACCGACCTTGTATGTATTAGTCTCGTCGTGAGCCTTGTACCGTTTAGAAGATTTTTGAAACTTCTGGTATTTTGGATGCTTCACGAAGCGTTGTACTGATACAACAATAGTTTTATCCATTTTGTCAGAAACGACAGTCCCTTTTAGGGTTTTTCGATTGATAGTTTGCATATAGGAAATTCAGATTACATGTCGTCTCGACTAATTGTACGGGTAGTTACCGGCAATTTTGTACTCGCTTTGCGTAATGCTTCACGAGCTACTGCCTCACTTACTCCGTCAACTTCAAAGATAATTCGACCTGGTTCAACCTCGAAACAGTATGCTTTTAGATCACCTTTACCTTTACCCATACCTACTTCTGCAGGTTTTGCAGTGATAGGTCGGTCAGGGAAAACACGAATCCAATAACGTCCTGTTTTTCCGAGTGTACGAGATACCACCTTTCGGGCAGCTTCGATTTGATTTGAAAATACACGTGACCCAGATAATGAGCGCAGACCATATGATCCAAATTGCAATTTGGTTCCCCGAGTTGCAACTTTTTTACTCAAATCTTTTCGATCAGTTTGCCATTTTCGATGTTTTACTTTTTTAGGAAATAACATACTTGTAAACAGAAGAGATCTGCGTCATTAATTTTTTGCAGGTGCAGTAGCTTCTAATGTGTCTCCTTTATAGATCCACACTTTGATTCCAACACCTCCATAAGTCATACGTGCTGTATCAGTCGCGAAATCGATGTCTCCTCGCATGAACTGCAATGGAATTCCACCTAATTTAATTTCTTCGCGACGTGCCATAT
>CAZSCW010000036.1:0-5558 GCA_964605495.1 uncultured Candidatus Saccharibacteria bacterium | reverse complement strand
ATAATCAATCCGTTTGGACTTTTCTTGATCCAGAACTCGAGAGCTCGGCCATTTGCTTTTGTTTCCTTAAACAATGTGCTAATAATTTCCTGAACATACGTTCTTCTTGAAAACGGAACATGTGGTTTTATAAAAACAGCAATATCAATATCGGCATTTTTTTCAGCATAACCTTTTACGCTCGATCCGTACATGATGCAAACAGGATAGAGGTATTCTGAAAATTCCTTGTCAGATGCGATTGTGCCACAGATAGCTGCTAATTGTTCAGCCTCACCATGCCAATTCATATTACTGATATTAGTATCTGTAAATAATTGTACTGGTTTCAAATCATGACTTGATAATTCTGATTCAGAAATTAATCCGAACGAATACCATCGATACCATACTGTTTCCAAAATCTTCCGAAGTCCAATATATGAATTATTCTCAATATCTTGAAGATAATCAGAAAATTCATTTTTGGTCGCTTCTGCAGCAGATGGATCTCCTTGTAATACAAGTTGTTCTACCAAATTTCTAATAACCAATACTGCTAATTTTTGAGAAACAATATCGGTATTAAATTTGATAAATGTTTTAAAAGTATTTTTCTGAGATAAACTATTCAGCAATATCTGACTTATCTTAACCGAGCTTTTTTCAATTTCCTTTCTTTCATTAGAATTCTTTTTCCATGTACGTCTTGAATCAGTACATGTTCCTAGTTGATTGTCATATTCAGATTTAATAGATTGAAATGTTGTATTTAAATCTATTCTTAATACGTCAATCCAATTATTCTCCAGAAATGTATCATTTTTAGATGCACACGAAGAATGTTTTCCGATAATGCATGTATTACGTAGGAGTTGATTTTCTGAATTCAACATTTGCTGGATCATTGCATCACTAACCAAATTTATTGAAAACAATGTTGGTATCGTATCAGCAATACTTTCCTGCAATGTTTTATCCTTATTCGTTTCCATTATTTCAACTACTTCTGCAAAAGAAATAATTTGTTTTTGAATTAAAAAAGGAATAAGATGTGCTGCTTTCACAACAAATGGCAATCCTTGGTCATACATTCCAGTTTCGAGTACATCACCATCAACAAAATTTGCACGAGGCACTTTTTGATTCAATAATTCATACCATTTTTTAACGTATGTTTTTTTGAAAAGGTTAATAGATGATTCAAGTATTGGATACTGTTCAACCCATGTTTTTTCAGGAATCAGTTCAAATGGAATATATAATATCAATTGCTTGGTATAGGTATCCATTTCAAGTAACTGAGATAATCTATTGAATAAATTAATGACTAATTCAACAGGTACTAATTTTTGTTCCAATGCAGTAAGCAAATCCATTTGCGCAAAGGGAACTGATGCAAAAATAATTTCCAATGTCCTGGATATTTTTTTTCGCAAGGTTCGCTCAGTACTTATATGTTCATCGATTAAGATATCTTTCGGCCATGGATTATTTTTCGTATCCATGTTCACTAGTAATTCTGAAGCTCCAGGTATGACAATAAAATTATCATGCCCAGCTTTTTGTGAGTTTGATAATTTTTGTCCTAATTTCATATTGTTTTAGTTTATTTGTTAATGAATATTTTTATTAGTATACATTTATATTTCATATTTGTCAATTTATTTAATCACTTAAAAACCCTGCAAATCAATGCAGGGTTTATTTATTTAATTATTTTAAACGATTTGTTCTTTACTATATGTTTCATGATAACCCAAGGCCTTCTTGTAAGCTTTTACTGTACTTGGTTCGCCCATAGCTTTTTCCAAATTATCAGAAAGCTTAACACATGATTTTCCATCCAATGAATAAGGTTTCATAACAATCGATAATTGTTGCAATCCCAAATTATTAGTAAGGTTAGTACCAATACCGAACGAAACTTTAATCTTATCATGAAATGCATCAGCAATTTTAATCATTGATTCAACAGTCAATCCGTCACTTGGAATTGCCATTTTATCTTTAGGATTAATTCCTAATGATTGATATTTACTAATCAATTCAGGAATGGCAACCATAGGATCTTTTGAGTCAATCCTAAATCCTTTCCACTCTTCTAAAATAAAAGGAAATAATGTCTCCAATGCAAATGTTGTTCCGTATGTATCAGGCAAGCTAATAGATAATCCATATCCATATATATCCCACCACATCTTGTGAAGAGCCAGAAAAGCGTCTTGGATAGAGCTTTTTGTTCCATCAAAATTAAGAGCAGTAATACCCATGGATAATTCATGTGCACATGTTCCAATAGGCATCAAATCATATTTTGCAGCTAATGCAACATTAGATGTTCCAATGAATTGTCCCGGGAGCTCTTCTGCACATCGTGATACAACATAGTCATGCCATACTGGACCGAATGCTCTACGATTTCCAAAATCTGAAAACTTCACATGTGGATGTTTTTTGATTTCTATTATTGCTTTATTCAAACGCAATATTCCTTCCGCATAAATACATTCACGCTCTATACGAGACATCTTTTTCAGTTGTGTTCTATAGAAGAGTGTATTAATGATTTTTAGTACTGGCATTTCTGCATGCATGCTTTGAACCCAAGGTCCAGAAACTTCAATTTCAATACTGCCATCATTTAATACGCGGAAAGTTGCTTGGGGAATTTGCAATATAGAAAGATGTTGTAAGTATTCTTCTTTGAACATTCTTAAATCATATTCATTAGTTCCTCGCAGATAATGCAGTTCTGTGTTTGTTGCACGCAGCATCATTACATGAGCATATTCACGCATAAAATCTTCCTCAGTAATAAAATCACCTAAACGGATTTTTGTTCTGCATTTGAATCGCCAAACCATTGTTTTTTGTCCATATACGGGATTTTCATATAACAATCCGCCCATGGCAAATTTATAAAAATCATCTTCTAAAAGTGAATTAATTATGAACCTTTCCAGCATTGAGCTATCCAGTTCGTCAAAATTTAACATAAAAAATTTCGTTTTCATTTTAATAGATTTACTGGTTTTCAATTAGTTTAATTACTTCGGCAGATGTGATTTTAATTGCGCCGAACTGTACCATTTCATCAATTGCTTTTTCTCCATCGCCTGGGTTAATGTTTACCGCCTTTATTGCATCAATAATCAAATATACCTTGAACTCTTGGTTCAGAGCATCTAACACTGTTGCTTTTACGCAATAATCAGTTGCCAAACCTACAACGAAAAGTATTTTAATTCTTTTGATTTTCAGATACTTTTTAAGATTTATTCCAAGACCTTCTATAATTGCCTTTGAATCAAGAGCTGAATAGGCATTTTCACCAGGATTAATTCCTTTGGAAAGAATGGTCAGAAATTTCGGTATGATAATCGTTGATAGAAATTGTGCGCCAAATGTGGGCCACACGCAATGAATTGGCCATATATCAAAATGGCTCGTTTTTTCAGGATGTTTGTCTCTCGAGAAAATAATTTCCCAATTAGGCTTGAACATGTTTCTGAATATGCGTTTTTGGTAACTTACTATAGCTGTAATAATTTCATTGATAGGTTTTACAATATCAAGACTACTAGTAACTCCAAGACTTCCGCCTTCAAAAAAATCGTTTTGGAGGTCAACACCCAAAAGGGCAATGTTGTTTCTTTTAGCTCGAATCATTTTCCAAATGATGAAACCTGCAATCAGTGTCAAAATAATAAGTGTTTTCATACTGTTTGTTTTTAAATTGTGAATGTACATATTGTACTTTATACACTATATCATAAAGATATAAAATGTGTATATATTTAAACATAAAATAGCATACTTTTTATTAAAAGTCAATAGTCTTTAGTAAATTACTTCAAACTAAAAACCCTTGTATACAAGGGTTTTTAGAAGTTTTTAATGGTACCTGGTTTTCCAGATAATGAATACATTTTTGCTGGTCGCTGACGCATTCCTGACAGTACGTGTTTTGTTTCCTTGATTAACTTCAATTGTTCCATTTTTTTTCTGAAGTTTCTCTTGTCGATTGGTTTGTCTAGAATTACCTCGTATACTTGTTGTAATTGAGATAGAGTAAAGAGTTTTGGTAATGCGTTGAATCCGATGGTTGTATATTCCAATTTACCGCGTAATCGTTCGATCGCATAATTAATAATTTCCTTGTGATCGAATGCAAGTTTTGGTAGTTTTTTTGTTGAAAACCATTCTGGTTTTTGAATGTCATCTGATTCTATAATAGGAAGGGGTGAAGGAACCAATGCCACATAGGATATAGAAAAGTTTGGTCCACGAGGATCTCGTCCTGGAGTATCGAATGTATATAATTGTTCAATATATACATTATCAACACCAGCTTTATTATGGAGAACTCGGTCTGCGGCAATACGTGTGGTTTCGCCTTCATGCAAATATCCTCCTGGTAGCCCACGCATTCCTTCGTATGGTCCATGTTCACGTTCAACCAAAAGCACTTTTAAATCACCATCCTCAATCATAAAGAGAACGACATCAACGGTTACGTCTGGTTGTAAATATTTTTTAGTCATATTTTTATTCAAGTTCATTAATCCATCCAGACACATCTGCATCTGACGGCATACGCCAATCTCCTCGTGGAGATAGTGATACTGATCCAACCTTTGGTCCATCTGCCATAACAGATCGTTTCCATTGGTTTTTGAAAAATCGAGTTACAAATTCTTTTAACCATTTTTTAATAATAGGTTCACTGAACTGATCTTTGAACGCAATTTTTGCGAGTTCAAATATTTTTGCAGGAGAGCTTCCCCAGCGGATGAAATGATACATAAAGAAATCGTGGAGAATATATGGACCAACCAAATCTTCTGTTTTTTGAGTTACTTCATCGTTTTTGGTACGCATGAGTTCAGGTGAAATTGGCGTATCTAAAATATCTTTTAATACATTTTTTAATCGATCATCACTGATATCAGCAACGTGTTCTACTACGTATTTTACAAGAGTTTTTGGGATACTTCCATTCACATTGTAATTAGAAATATGATCACCGTTAAATGTACACCAACCCAGGGCTGTTTCAGAAAGATCTCCTGTTCCCACAACGATCCCTCCGATCTGGTTTGCTTTATCAAACAATATCATGGTTCGATACCGTGCCTGACTATTTTCAAATACAAAATTTTCTACATTTTCATCGTGATTAATATCTTTGAAATGCTGAGTCACACCCGGAACGATTGAAATTTCCTCGATCGTTGTTCCCGCTGCATTTGCAAGTTCATGGGCATTACTCTTGGTTCCGCTGGTTGTGCCGAACCCTGGCATGGTTACTGTGTATATATTTTCACGAGGTAATTTTAATAAATCAAACGCCTTGATAGCAACCAGAAATGCGAGGGTTGAATCGAGTCCACCAGATAATCCAATGACAACCTTTTTTGCATTGATGCTTTCTAGTCGTTTTGCGAGTCCTGCAACCTGAATATTAAAAATATCGTCAGTTACCTGCGCACGTTTTTGAATATCGCTTGGTAAAAATGGAGTTGGATTAATATTTCGATATTGAACCTTATCGATTGTTGGAATTTCAACTGAAA
>CAZSCW010000035.1:0-5604 GCA_964605495.1 uncultured Candidatus Saccharibacteria bacterium | reverse complement strand
TTATTATCTTTTTTAATTGCATTATTTGCAATTGGATTTACCTCTTGTAAAAAAGATGATGTTAAACCAAAAGCGGAATCATTAATCGTCGAAACTGACGAGCCACCGGTTGAATTGTGGTCAAATGCAAGTCAGGTAGGTTTTAACTACCGTGTGTATATCCAACAGGAAGATTTAGACAAAAAAATCGATCGCGGATATGCTTGCTACAACCAACAGTATGCAGGTGAATGTGGGAATTGGTATTCATTTACTTCAAAAAAATACTTTGGTATTTACCGGGGTAAAATATACATTTCAAAATCAAAATTTCCCATGGTTACAAATGGTGACGAACTTGTAAAAATTCAAGACGATGTTACAAGAAAGGAATCAGCTATTGGAAATTACTGTAATGGATCCGGCGATTGTGGAAATCCTTTTTCACAATTTGGAGACAGGGTTTGGTTGTATGAATAAAATATTATATTTACTAAAAAAGGCCTTATTCTAAATAAGGCCTTTTATTTTTGCATTTTTACCTTGTTTCTGATATGTTTCATGGCATGAGTACAAATATCAAAACAGAAGTGAAAAAACTTCCTAATAGTCGTGTAGAGATTACTGCTACTATTCCTGAAAAAATCGTTACAGCATTTCGTGCAAAAGCTTTGGCTCGACTACAAAAAACCATTGAAATTGATGGATTCCGGAAAGGTCACGTTCCTGAGGCAAAAATCTTGGAACGAATCGGTGAAACAGGACTTTTGGCTGAAATGGCAGATGATGCCCTTACAGAAAACTATACCGTTATTATTAAACAAGCTGACGTGCAACCAATTGGACGACCTGATATCAACATAACTAAACTTGCCCCTGGAAATGATGTTGAATATGTAATCACCAGTGATCTATTACCTACAGTTGAATTATCAGATGTGGTAACAATTGCAAAAGAAAAAAATAAAGAACCTCTTGCAATCGTTGTAGATGATGCAGAAGTTGAAAAAGCAGTTCGAGAAATTCGACAAATGCGAGCGCATGAAAACATGCACAAGGAAGGTATTGATCATCATGATCACAATCACCAAAACATTCCAGATGAACAATTGCCAGAATTAAATGATGAATTTGTAAAAAGTTTGGGCGCGTTCGAAAGTGTTGATGATTTCATGACAAAACTAAAAGAAAACATGAGTAAAGAAAAAGAAACTCACGCTCATGAAAAACGTCGCATTGAAATTATCGAAGCCATCATTGCAAAAGCAACTATTGATATCCCAGAAAGTTTGGTAGATTTTGAACTCAACAAAATGTTAGAACAAATGAAATATGATTTGGCGATGTCTGGAATGAAAATCGAAGAATATGCACAACATGTTGGAAAAACTATCGATGAAATGAAAGTAGGGTGGCGAGACCAAGCAGTGAAACGAGTACACATGCAATTGGTATTAGAAAAAATTGCAAGTGACAATAATGTTAAACCAGATCAAGAAAAAATTGATAAACAAGTTTCCGATATTATGGAAATGTACAAAGATCAATCAGTAGAGGAAGCAAATGTGATTGCCTATGTAACACAAATACTTACCAATACTGCAGTATTTGATTGGTTAGAAGCTCAGAAATAAAAATTCGCCTTCGTGGCGGTTTTTTGTTATAGTCAGTTTCAAGGGAAAAATTGCTGTATTTCTATTATGTTGTATTGATGTTCCCTTGCTTACTATTTTCTATTAACTACTTACTACATTATGTCTTATTTAATACCTACCGTACTTGAGAAAACATCCCTAGGTGAACGTGCCTATGATATTTATTCACGATTACTAAAGGATCGTATTATTTTTCTTGGCGGACCAATTGATTCTGATATGGCAAACATAATCATTGCTCAATTATTATTCCTAGAAAACGAAGACTCTAAAAAAGACATCACCTTATATGTGAACAGTCCCGGAGGGTCAGTCGTTGCTGGAATGGCAATTATTGATACGATGAATTTTATTAAACCTGATGTTGCGACAGTATGCGTTGGAATGGCAGCGTCAATGGGTGCGATGATTTTGACCAGTGGTGCAAAAGGAAAACGTTTTGCATTACCAAATGCAGAAGTAATGATCCATCAACCATTAGGTGGTACTGAGGGTCAGGCTTCAGATATTGCAATCCATGCGGAACATATTTTAAAAACAAAAGAAAATCTCTACAGAATTATCTCAGAAACGACTGGAAAATCTATGGCACAAGTTACCAAAGATGCTGACCGTGATTATTACATGTCATCAGAAGAAGCAAAAAAATACGGAATCGTAGATAAAATTATTACAAAACGTTAACACATAAAAACCTGCACGATGGTGCAGGTTTTGTTGTATATAAATTGTTGTACGACTATTTTTTTATGATTCTTGTTTGATTCAGTGAATCTAAGGTGTCTTTATCAACAATAACTGTAGTTCCATTGATTTCTGTGCGGTCTTCAATAATTTGATTTATTGAAGAGGTTGCTTGATCAACATATGAATTATTAGAATTTTTACAATAATAGGCTGCATATAATATTCCTGTACAGGCTACAAGAAGAAAGATTTCTGAACTTGTTGGTTTTTTCATATACAATAATTTTATTTGGTTAAGAAAAGAAATTTTTGTTAATGTGGAATATACTTGAAAAATAGTATATTGTCAAGTATTTCTGTACAAACCAACTCTTTCGTGATAGATTGTGAACAGTACAGAATCCTCCTGTTAAAATATTTCTGAAATGCCTCTGTACCTATTTTCTTGAATTTTAAACTTTTGAATTATTGTTTTCTCACATAGTGCGTATTATTGTTATTCGTTTTTATTAAAAATTTTATGTCATATATTGTACTTGTTGGGGTTCTCCTATTTGGAGGATTCATCGGGTATTTTGGACGTGTGATGACTGCTCGCTTTCAGAAAAAATCTCTGGAAACCAATGTGCAGGAAGTTATGTTGAAAGCACGAACCGAAGCCCAAAAAATTGTTGCCGATGCGGAACTGCGTGCAGAAAAAGTCCTAACGCAAAGTCGCGAACTGGAAACTACTCGTGAAAAAGATTTTATGAAAACAAAAGAACACCTGGAACGTCGTGAACAAATGCTCGACAAACGCCAAGGTGATTTAGATCGTGACTATGAAAACATGAAAATAAAGATTGAAGAAGTTCGCGCAATCAAAGAAAAAGCAGAGGAAGCTCTCCGTGTACGTAATGAAGTCCTAGAAACAGTTGCACAAATGTCTGTGGAACAGGCTCGTCAGATGTTACTTTCTGAAACTGAAAATAACATGGCTGCAGATTTACAGTCACGAATTCAGAAAATGGAATTATTTGGCGAAGACGCATTAAAAGAACGTGCAAAAGGAATCCTGGCAACTGCTATGAATCGATTAGCATCCAGTACTGCATCAGAACTGACCACCACATCAGTACAAATTGAAAATGATGAAGTAAAAGGTAAAATTATTGGAAAGGAAGGACGAAACATCCGAACATTTGAACGAATGGCTGGTGTTGAATTATTAATTGATGATTCACCAAACGAAATCATTATTTCATCCTTTGATCCAATTCGTAGACAAATTGCACGAGTAGCACTGGAAAACCTGATTAAGGATGGTCGCATCCAACCTGCAAAAATTGAAGAATTTATTGAAAAAGCTCAAGAAGAAATCAGTGAAATCACCAAGAAAAAAGGTGAAGAAGCGTTATATGAATGTGGAATATTCAATGTTGATCCACGTGTTGTTGCAATCCTAGGGCGATTACATTTCCGAACCAGTTATGGCCAAAATGTATTACGTCACAGTATCGAGGTTGCCCATCTATGCGAAATGGTAGCGTCAGAAATTGGTGCTGATGCCTACATCGCAAAATTTGCAGGATTGGTACACGATATTGGAAAAGCTTTGGATCATGAAATTGAGGGGACCCACGTAGAAATCGGAATGAGAGTTCTCCAGAAATTCGGAGTTGATGAACGAGTAGTTATTGGAATGCGCAGTCATCATGATGAATATCCTCATGGATCACTGGAAGCAGTAATTGTTCAGACCTGTGACATGATATCTGGGGCTCGCCCTGGTGCACGACGTGACACACTGGAAAACTATGTAAAACGATTACGAGAATTAGAAGCCGTAGCAAATACATTCCAAGGAGTTGTAAAATCATACGCACTACAGGCAGGACGTGAAATCAGAGTTTTCGTTCACCCTGACCAATTAAATGACTTACAAGCAAAACGAGTTGCCCGAGAAATGGCAGTAAAAATTGAACAAGATTTGCGTTATCCTGGTGAAATTAAAATTACCGTGATTCGAGAGAATAGAGTTATTGAATATGCGAGATAAAAATAAAAACGCTTTATAAAGCGTTTTTATTTTTATCTTTTTTTGCAATTTCATTACCATGAACAATGCCAGTAATAGTTAGTGCAATACCAGTAGCAACCACTGATGTTGCAAATGCGGATAACAACATAAACATTTCTCTCATTTTTTCTGGAGACGGAGTATACTGTCTCATGTCTAAAATATTCTGCTCTACCATTTCAGGGTTATTTAATAACTGGTTCCACATATAACCTCCCATTACCATTGCCATAATCCCTGTCCATGTCGCAGATGATTGTAATACGCCCCAACATTTTTCAAGTGTTGATGGTTCTGCATTAAGAATTGCATTTTCAAGATTTTTTGTCATTTGAAGCTCTTTGTTTTCTATATTTCTGCCTGGTTCTTTTTCTATATTATGGATATCTTGATCTGGTTTTTTAATATTATTGAAATTTTCCATATAATTATTGCTCAGTTTGTATTGTGTTGGTAAGTTCGACTACTGCATTTTTTACCATGTCTTCTATTGCAGCTACCTCTTCAGGTGTTGCAGTTCCTGCAGTAATATTCTGCATCATATTTTGATATTCCTCTACAGTGTAGGTTGGTTTGGTTTCCATATATTATAATGATTTTAATGCTAATAACTGGTCTTTTATTTTTTCTAGTAATTGTTCTGCATATTGTTTATTTTTTCCTGTTATTTTTTCAAATAAAGGTATATAAACTTCTTCTGTTTCAATGATTTGTTTTTGTATTTTTTCCGGCCGATTCCCTATTAGATTTCTCAAGTTATGTAGTCGGTCTACCATTTTCCCAATCAAGACATCTTCATCTGTTTGCATTTGGTTGATATAAAAATCAAATGCTTCATCTTTGGTAAAAAATTTTATATTGTCTACCGACGGTTTTGTTAGTTTGATAACAATGTCTGCAATCCTATCATTAAAAACTTTTGAAAGACGTTTTTTAGCTTTTGTTACAAACTGATCATAGGACTCAGTAACATTTCCCCAGATTGGGGTATCTTCCCCTGTGTCATGTAACAAGAAACTAATAATTAGATTGTAATCGTACATATTCAATTCATCCATCATAATTAGACACCCTGCACGCGGATGTTCAAAATATCGTTCACCACTATCACGAACCTGCGGGCGGTGAGATTCTTTTGCAAGATCATAGGCAAAATCAATAGCTTCGATTTGTTCTGGTGTAAATTTCCCTTCCAATCGCTTTAAAAAACTTTCTCGATTTTCT
>CAZSCW010000034.1:0-5735 GCA_964605495.1 uncultured Candidatus Saccharibacteria bacterium | reverse complement strand
CGTGTATCTTTCCAGAATTTCTTTAAGGTAATTCCTGAGGTTCGGTATTGTGGATTTTGATTACCTAGAAAACAGAGTCCATAGACAGAGAACCATGATGCGTCAAGACCTTTTTTACTTGGGATGACTTTTTCTGTCTGGACAGTACTCACAGGTAATTTGAGATAAGTACGTGCATAGGTATCGATATTTTCATATTGACTACCCCCGCCAATCAAAATGATTCCACCTGGTAACAATCTATCCTTACCCCAGAGTATAAGACGTCTCTCGATTATTCCTAAAATATCCATAATACGTGCCTCTGCAATGTCTTGAATTTTTCTTTTTGAGATAGAGGTGCGTTCAATTTTTTTACCAAATTTAATATCCTCGGCTTCTTCCAGTGAAATTTGTAATCCTAATGCAAGGTCGTTGGTAATAAGACTTGCACCACAAGGGATCACTGCAATATGGATTAATGCATCATGTTCAAAAATAGAAATAGATAATGTTTCTGCACCAATATCTATTAATGCAGATCCTGCAGTCCGTGCACGTTGTGACAACGCAACAACGCTAGATGCGACAGGTGATGCCACAATGTCGACAATATCAATACCGGCTCTGCTAACTACAGAAACTAATCCATCTTTGTGTTGCGTTAAACAAGTTACCAATGAAAAATCAGCAGACAATTGATTTCCAGATAACCCAATAGGATCTGCAAAAAGATCTTCGTTATCAAGTTTGTATTGAAGTGGAATAGTATGGAGCACCGATTTATTTTTTGTATGATCTAAAAATTGTTCAGTAACCTGATGATGTAGTGAAAGTATATCTTTTGTAGAAATATCTTTTTTAGTCAGATTTATTGAGCTGTTTCTATGATGTGTTTCTAGGCTAATTCCACCAATGCAAACATAGGCACGTTCTAATTTAATATTTGCCATTTTTTCAGCCATGCGAATTGCATTAACCAGAGAACGCACAGCTTCTTCTTCGTGAACAACATAACCTTTTGAAATTCCAATTGTATCACTTTTTCCAACACCAATAACACGAGGACTCATTCCGGTTCCTGCGTGTTCTGTAATTATGACGCGTGTGGTAGTACTTCCGATATCAATACCGGCAATAATTGAAGGTGTCTGGGGCATCATACGCTTATTATACTAGATATTAAACTTTTTGCGAATTTTTGTTTCGTATGCTTCCATTTCATTTCCGTGAACATGACCTTTCAAATGTGCACATCCATGAATAAATAAGAAAGCTACGTAATTTTCATAGTTACGATCGAATTTTGTGCATTCAGTTTTTGCTTGATGAAGAGAAATAAAAATTTCACCGATATTTTTATCAATCGGGAAACTTAAAATATTTACCGGGCCGGGTTTATTTTTCCAATCCAGGTGAAGTTCTATTGCATTTGCAATGGTTGGGAATACTAAGGATAGTTCATATTTTTTTCCAAGAATTGTGTTTTTAATTTCTGGCCAAGAAATCTTTGGTGGTGTAAGCTTTGTTTCGTTGGTGATAAATAAATTATCAGCGAGTGGTTGTGTCATATGAAAAGAGTATAGCAAAAATTAGTAATAAAAAAAGCCGCATGAATTTCATGCGGCTTTGCTTTTATTTACTTTTAATATGCAAGTTGTTGTTTTTGAGTAAAAATTGTTTTATTTTTACAAATTAACACTTCGTCGCATACTTCGATCATTTTTGGATTGTGGGCAATTAATATCCCACCATTACTATATTTTTTCAAAAGTAATGCCAGATCTTTTTGATGATTAAATGATATGTTACTTGTCATTTCATCTGCTAGAACATATTTTGCACCACCGCATAAATTCATAATCATACGAGCAATCAACAGTCTCTGTGCTTGTCCTGATGAAAAATCAGTACCATTAGGATGTCGCGGGTCTAATACAAGATTGGCAACATCCATGTCTTTAATTTTATCAGTAAGCCCAACATCATGGAGGATATCCTTGATCAAAGATAAATGAGAAGTATCATCTATATTCATCATAGAGTCTACGGTTAAAAAATCTTTCAGGGTGATTGAATTGATAATTGTCATTTCGGGTGAATATGAACAAAAATTGTCATCAAACCATTTCCGTTGAATATCTTGCGTATTGATACCGTTGATAGTTATCGTACCTGTTGTTGGTTTCAGAAAGCCATTAATCAGTTTGAACACGGTTGTTTTTCCGTTTCCATTGTCGCCCTGTAATCCATATAGTTTGTCGAGCGATAATTCCAAAGACATGTTTTCAAATACATAATTAGCTTCATCAGGGTAACGAAATGACACATTATTGAATACAATATGTATACCATTACTAATGTCTAAATATTGCTTTGATAATTCTATCTTTTTTTCATGCTCAGACACATCCATAATCTCTGTTACAAACTCCAATTTTTTAGCAGTTTCATTTTGCTCTATAATGTCATGTCCTAATGAATTTATATATCCAATTATCGTATTGGAAACATAATAAGCGGCCATTACGTCTAAAAAAAGACCTTGTTTTATTTTATAGATGACATATAAGAGAATGCAGATTTTACTGAAAATATCAAATAAGCTTATTTTTCTGTCAGCAAGTATTTCATTTTTTCTTCTAATAATTCTTCTATCTTCAAGTTCTACTCTTGAATCCGTAAAGTTTTTTACAAGCCATTTGATTTGGTTTGCTAATTTACTTGATAAACTTGGGAAGTTAAGGTTTTTTGAAATGGATCTATTTTTTCTGTTTAACAATACTTGATCATCTTCATTTTGATGGTAGAAGTTTTGAAGGTTCCGGCTATTTTTGATATAAATCGAAAATAATGCGGAAGCTATCATAAAAAGCATAAAGACGGGATCAAGTCCAATACCAACAGAGAATCCCAAGATAATAGAAAAAATTGAAACAATAATACCGACTTGTTCTTTTGTTATACTGAAGAGTTCTTCGATAAAACTTTCAAATCTATCAACCTTAAAAGATTTTTTACTATCTATTGCGTATTCATACGGAATGTACAGCAAAATATTTTTTATGAACAAGTCTTGCTGTATTGGGAACATTTTGAATTTTTTTTTCAAGGAATAATTCCAAATGAGGTTTTATAAAAATAAAAACCATATAAAAGCAAATTCCTATAAAAATAGGTAATGTATATTGCTCAGCTACTTTTGTCTGTAAGCCGCTTTTATAAATCTTTAAAAATGGCTGAACTGCCAACATCGTAATTGTCGGAACAACGAATGCTCCTAAACTGATGAATAGTCTTATTAAAAAAACCTCGGGTGATAGTTTGTAACTAATTTGCCAGGACTTCTTGCTGTTGTTCCACCACGAGGCGATTCCGGCAAGGTACTTGTTTTTAGGTTCCTTGGTAGAACCATTGTGATTTTCTTTGTTTTGTATGCTCATTTTATCTAGTTTTATTTTGTTTTGAAATATTTATTTTACAAGGTATTTACATAAATAATAGCATATTTTAGTTAAAATGTCAATATATATAATATATTAAGACAAAAGAAAAACAGGATGTTATTCCATAACAGCTCCTGCTTTTTCTTTTGCTTTGTATTCTTTTGTTAATTTAAGTCGTACTAACGCTGATCGTTTTGTTTTCAATTTAGACTGATCTCGGTTGAAATAACGATTTCCGCGAACTTCTTGGAGGAAGCCTGCTGTACGAACTTTTTTAACAAATCGACGAAGTACACTACTGGTGTTTTCGTTGTTGTTTTTCTGGATGTTTACATTGATTGCCATAATGGGGAAAGGATAACATATCTGTACAGATAATGCAACTGTATTAATGGTTACAGAAGTCCAGTTTCAAGGGTTATATCAGAATACTCTCTGATTGTTCCTAAAAAGGCCATTAATTTTGTTTTTTCAGTAAAATCAGGGTTTTGCCAATCATTTGCAGGAATATGAACTAGTGCCGTAATTGTATAGTTCTGTGTATGTTCAAAAAATTGGGACTGTATTGAATGATCAAAGTTTTTTAATGGTGTTTTTAAAAACTCTTTTGCACGTTGGTGGTCCTTACGGCTAATTTTTTCCATAACGATGGTAATCAGGGTTGCGTATGGTGGGTAGTTATATTGTTTACGTAGTGCGATATCATTTTCAAAAAATGGTTCTAAATGTTGCTGTTTGAATGCTTTTAATAATTCATGTTTTGTATCCTTTGTTTGTATTAAAAAATGTTCTGTAGTTTTTTCATAGAGCTGTTGCATCAGCCAAACTGTTTGGAATGGTGTTTGGAAATGAGGGATACTCATACAGTGTTCGAATGATGCAATAATAACCATTGATACATTATCTATGTAGGGAATTATTTTTTGAGTTCCCACCAGAATACCAGATGACTCTTTCCATGATTTTACCATTTTTTTACAAGCCGATTCTGTTTTTGTGGTTTCAGAAGTACTTTCAAAAATAGCAACATCAGGAAAAAACTTTTTAAGCTCAGTAACCAATGCGTCTGTTGTGATACCAAGAGGGATTAAATTCCACCCTAAACAATCTGGACAGCGATTCATTGGTGGAATTTCTGTCTGGCATCGTCCACATAAAAATACTCGATCAGTTTCAGATAATGGATTTCGTTTTATCAACTGCATGATTCCAGTACAGTTTGGGCAGGTGACTGTAAAACCGCAATCGCGACAGGCAGTCGTCGTCGCAACACCTTTTCGTGCAGAGAAAATAAATACTGGCTCTTTATGTTGCAAACTATGCTTTATTCCCTCAATGGTTATTGATGAAAGTAAATGCGACACATAAGTATGATCCTGCATCGATTCTTTTTTGATTAAGATTATATTTTTCTTTGATTCCTTGGTTGGTTTTCGAGTTCGTTCAGTGAATGCTTTTCGTTCTGCTAATAATTGAATATGTTCTGGTGATGAAATTGAATCTGCTAGATATCGATTATAGCCGAGCGTTTCTGCAAGTTGTAAAAGAATTGGTCTGAAATCAATATTCCACCTAAAATCCTGTGTGTAGTACGATGACCCAGATGACTCAATAATAAATGCTCCGATATCGTTTCTTGGGACCATTGAAAATTGTGGAGTAGTGCAAATAATAACAGGCTCAGTAATTGATTCTAATTGTTCGTATACCTTTTCACGTTTTGCGGGTGTTATTGCTCCAGATAATTCAAATACTTTTTGCTCTTTATTATTATCTTGTAAAAATGCGATCAATGTATTGTTTTCTATAATGGTTGGTGTAATAAATTGAATACTTTGTTTTTTTGCAAACGATTCACGAATTAACAATTTATAATAATCAAATCGTTCATTGGTGGGTAGTTCGATGATTCTAATTTCTGGTTTAATACTGGATAAGGGTTTCCATTTTTGAAAATAATCAAAAATCACATCAGGGAAAAATGTGGTCAACAATGTTCCAACAGGAATTAATGTTTCCAGTGATATGTGTTGCAATGTCGTGAGGATTTTAGAAGGGAATCCTTTTTCTGCAATTACGGCACCAATTTGTTTTAATGAAAACGAGCCACTGCGGATACTGGATTTCATATCACGTGCAGCAGTTTGATTTATAACAATTCCTGAAATAGTTTTAGATTGCAACGGTATCTCTACCAATGCACCAATAGGAACTTGGCGTGCAGAAAAATACGACAATGTGTCGCGTGGGATTCCTTTACGTAATGGAATAATATCCAGAATATACATACGGCGACTATAACATATTTTT
>CAZSCW010000033.1:2256-5761 GCA_964605495.1 uncultured Candidatus Saccharibacteria bacterium | reverse complement strand
ATGTTAGTGGTGCACTCCGTACACGTGGAGGGCTTTTGGATATTACCGATGAAGGTCTCCAAGAATTAGCTAAAAGTGTTCATTCAAATAGTGATATTAAAAAGATGTTTTTAGGCATGGTGGAATCAAAAGAAACACACAAGGTTTCTAAATTGATGGAGATTATTTTTGGTTCTGCGATTGGTACAAAATCTTCCGATGTTCATATTGAAGCCGCAGAGGAATTTGCACGCTTGCGATATCGACAGGATGGAGTACTGCAGGATATTGTTGAATTTCCACTCGAAATGTATAAAAGTATCAACTCGCGTATCAAACTTCTTTCTGAAATGAAATTAACCAGTACCGCAACAGCACAGGATGGACGTTTTACAATTATGTACAAAGGCACAGAAATCGAAATTCGTACATCGCTCATTCCGGGACCATATGGTGAATCGATTGTAATGCGTATTTTGAACCCAGAAGGTTTGACGGTAGAACTTGAGGAAATGGGAATTCAGAAAAAACTGTTTGATGTACTCCAAATTGAAATTGAAAAACCAAACGGAATGTTGCTTACAACTGGTCCGACTGGATCCGGTAAAACAACAACTCTGTATTCATTCTTAAAAAGAATTTATACTCCTGAAATAAAGATTTTAACAATTGAAGATCCGATCGAATATCATCTAGCAGGAGTAACACAGACACAAGTTGATCATGAAAAAGGATACGACTTTAGTTCAGGGCTTCGTGCCGCACTTCGTCAGGACCCAGACGTAATTATGGTCGGGGAAATCCGTGACAAGGAAACCGCAAGTACTGCGATCAATGCATCACTTACTGGACACCTTGTACTTTCAACACTTCACACCAACAATGCTGCTGGTGCTATTCCGCGTTTGATAGAACTTGGAGTAAATCCAAAGATCCTCCCTGATGCATTGACGGTGGCCATGGCACAGCGTTTGATTCGTAGATTATGTAAAAATTGTAAGGCAGAATATACACCAACGCCGCATGAGGAAAAATTATTACGAGCTATCGTAAAAAATGGGGAACAAACCGGAAAGGATTTCACCTATATGGATATTACCAGTACCAGTGATTTTAAAATTTATAAACCTGTCGGGTGTGAACAATGTGATGGTATTGGGTATAAGGGTCGTATTGGATTGTATGAAGCTATTTTGGTTGATGATAAAGTTGCAGAAATTATCGCGAATAATCCAACTGAACGCGATATCAAGCACGGATCTCTGCATCAGGGAATTTTCACTATGGTAGAAGATGGTGTTTCAAAAATCTTATCAGGTATCACTACAATAGAGGAAGTACAAAGTACAGTTGATATGGCAGAAGATTTACCAGAAGGATGGAATAAAGATGAATTGATTGCAGATAGTTCCCATGATGAAACATCACCTGCCACGGAAAAAGAAGTGATTCATAATCATGATATAGAATTTCGTCCTGCAAAACTGGATGAGGATTACAGTTCTGATGTGAACATTCATTCCAGAGACTCAACGCAAAATGTATTACCAATAAAGGAATTAATTATGTTGGTAGATTACTTGAAAACACTAGAACATCAGCAGGAAAAAAATCCAGAAATTGGTATTAAACAAAAAATAGCTGAATTAAAAAATACGATTATTGATCTGTTGGTAAGGTCTGATACTGGAACATGGTTGTCGATGGACCCATCTGTTGTGGTCCATGATGAGGTAACAAAAATTGTAGAGCAATTAGATACATTAGAACGTCATCAATCACGTCGTCCAAACGTTGGTGTTGCATCTCAATTGCGCGATATTCGAAATACCATAGAAAATTTAGTTACGAAAGAGTGACGCAACATACTCTCGGTGTTAGTATGGTGGAGAGACCGCGAGATTAATAGTTCTTCCCGATCTCTGAAATCCTATATGGGTGAACGCGTGCCAAGTATTACATGTGGTAATACGAGGGCATTTTTTTTTGAAAAAACTTACTATACATTTTAACTAAAAATACCCATTCCACGGGTATTTTCTTATAGAATATAGGTATCTTGACAAAATATATCAAATATGCTATACTCCTATTAACAGCTAGAAGTTCACTATTTCCGGCAAATGTTCTTTTTCAAGTATTACTTCATAAGTATTTTTTAAGGATTTAAGGGTTATCAAAGTTTCTTTGATTTCAGACCGAATTATGGAGGTTTTGATAACCTTTAAATAACTTTAAATCTATACAAAATGAAGAAAATAGTAATTATCGTTGCGGCAATTTTTATTGCAGTTTCAGCTTTTGCTGGAACGGGAATCACCGGATTCTTACCTCAAAAAACCGGATACAAAAAGAATTTTACACCTGATCAAATTGCAGATTATGCATTTGATGGTGCAAAACCGAACATCGTTCCATCAAATAAGTTTTGGACCAATAACTATACAGATTATGCTGTAGAGTTGAAAGGGCAGATTATTTTATGGATGGCTGCTGAATCTGGTAATGCCGACATTACTGAAGACGAAGCAGAAGAAATGTTTCGTAACATGCCAACCCGTAAAACGGTCGGCAAGGTGAAAGCAACAGGTTTAAGTATTAATCAGGTAACTGGTGAAATACTTGGACTGGCTCAACCTATTGAGCGCGATCCGTACGAAACAGTTGACGGAAAAGGTGAGTATGAGATTTATGGACAGACCGGTTCAATGTCATGTGTGTGTGCAAATACGCATATTGGGATTGAGGCATCTCAGGATGAGTGGGAAGATGAAGCAGTTTCGACAACTACAAAGAAGTCAAACAGTTACAAAATTCCGTCAGGTACCAATCTGACCATAAACATTACCAACACAGCCAACGGCGGCGCAGGTGGAACGGCTACAGCTACTGCTACCAACACTCCTTCAAAGAGTACTGGTAATTGGGATACTAATGAGGACCCTACGGTTATCATCAAGAAAACCCCAAAGGTAGTGTACAAAGAGGATGACAACACGACTACAACAGTCAGAACTAAAAAATCTGGATGTGGTGATTGTGGAAATTCAAATGGTACATTAATCGTTCAGGAAAAGACCACGCCTGGTCAGAAACTGTATAGATTTGCTAACACAATGGCAAATTTAGCTAGTGGTACAGGCACATTACTTCATGGTATTGCTGGGTATCAAGGTAAACTTGGTACTAGAATTGTTAATAACATTAATAATTTTATACCTGGCAGTTCAGATAACCCTGGTGACGGTGGAGATTTACCATCGGATCCAGATAACCCTAGTGATGGCGGTGATTTACCAGGTGATGGTGGTAATTTACCACCAACCTTACGATAATTTAATAATTGCACACAGTAATATGTTGTGTGCATGGATACGAGAACCTCAGCAATGAGGTTCTTTTTTTGGCCTTATTCTGTATATTTTCCAAGGAAAATGTTATTATTTATCATATGGGTACCATCCTGATGCACTCTTGACAAAGAATGTCTATCATGCTATACTTCATGTACTTATTAGTAACAATA
>CAZSCW010000033.1:0-2156 GCA_964605495.1 uncultured Candidatus Saccharibacteria bacterium | reverse complement strand
CTCTTGACAAAGAATGTCTATCATGCTATACTTCATGTACTTATTAGTAACAATAATGTTTAATAATAATTCACGAAAATTATGAAAAAATTAGCAAAAAATTCAATATTCCGATTTATCGGTATATCGGCCCTCATCGTGGCTGGACTTGCTGTTGGGCAATTTGCCTATGCAGGATGGAACGATGCTTCAAATGATTGTCCGACTGTTTCAGTTGGTAATGACAATACAAATGAAGGTATTAATACAAACCCTACAGGGTGTTGGACAGGTACAAACATTTCAGCAACAGAAGGTCAGCGTGTTGTGGTGAAAGTTTATTTCCGAAACAACAGTGGTTCAACTGCTAGTGACGTAAAAATCAAAGTTAGTGATAACCGTGATGATACTGGATCAGTAAATGCAACAGGAAGTGTTATTGTAGGAGGTAGTACTGTAGCATCTGGAACTGGAACAATCCGACTTGGATCTGGATTGAAATTGCAATATACAGAGACATTTTTACAATATAAACGAACTAACTATACATATGATCGAAAAGGTGCAATTACGTCAATATTTTCTCCAGGATTGCAGGTAGGACCAATCACTAGCAACCTTTCTGATCAAGGTATCGTAAAAGTTGTGTATACTGTTGTTTCATCAGGTGGAAATAATCCATCAGGAGATGCTCCGGTTGCAACAACTGGAAATTACTCACCATGGAGTGAAACAGGAGGAACTGCAACATTGAATGGTTCAGTAGCTCCTAATGGTGATGCGACATGTAGTTATTTTGAAATCCAAAAAAATGGATCAAGTTATGATACAACTGATGAAGAATGTTCAAATCAGACATCTTCAACATATAGTGTTCCCGATGTAAACCTTACTGGGTTATCTACTGGTACATATCGATATCGATTATATGCATATAATGATAATGGAGAAGATTATGGTGATTGGAAAACATTCACAATTAACCGAGGATCAAATTCATCATATGAATGTAATGATGGTTACGACAATGATGGAGATGGAGATGTAGATTACGGTGAAGATAATGGATGTACATCAAACAGTGATAATAGTGAAGACACTGATAACAACGACGCTACAACATTAAATGTTACTACTGATTCTTACTCATGGATTGATGAAGATAATGGTGATATTAAATTGTATGGTGAATATGATGATAATGACAATGGTTCAACTATTACTTATTTTGAATATCGCCGAGATGGTGGAAGTACTCGTTCAGTATTAAGTGGAACATACAGTAACACTTCACGAACATTCAGTGCATCTCTTGATAATCTTGCAGATGGTGATTACCAATATCGTGCATGTGCTGATAATGGTGACGTAGATTGCGGAAACTGGAAATCATTCAGTGTAGATAAAAATTCTGATGTGATTGATGACAATGGTGAATTACCAACTGTTCAAACACTCAGTCCTTTCCAAATCACTGACGATTTTGTTACATTTGACGGATACTATGACATGAATGGATGTTCAGGAAAAACATACTTTGAGTATGGAAAAACTACTTCATTTGGATCACGCACTTCTACGATCTCTCGATCAAGCGGTGCTTCAGGATCTATGACACAGTCAATTAGTGGATTGTCTTCAAATACAACCTACTACTACCGAGCTGTCGGAGAAAACTGTGAAGGGACTTCACGAGGTGCAACAAAGTCATTTAAAACAAGTACTCGAACTATAATCGACAACACTCCAACTATTATTCGTGGAACAACTACTGTTCGAAATGTAGTAACTACTAATATCGGAGGAGGTGCACGATACATTCGACTAACTATCGACAACGGTCGTGATACTATCGTTCGAGGTGATGAATTACTTTACGATGTTACATGGGAAAATGTTTCAAATACTGACCTAAAAGATCTTGTACTAGAAGTTACATTCCCAGAAGCACTACAAATTACCAGTACTGATCGAGGACAAATCGATCGTAATGCAAATGCAGTATACGTAAACATCAAAGACCTAAAGAAATTAGAAAAAGACGACATGACTATTCGTGCACGTATTTCTGGAACATTAAAAGATAATGATCCAATCACAGCACGCGCAATTATGGCATTTGAAAATCCTGAAAATAAAGCTCAGGAAAATGCAATTGCATATGATTCAGATAGTTA
>CAZSCW010000032.1:0-5863 GCA_964605495.1 uncultured Candidatus Saccharibacteria bacterium | reverse complement strand
ATCCACCGACAAAGAGCCAGTATACACATATAAAAAAATAATGCAAGTACTTTTCCTTGGAATTTGGGTATTTATTATTAGGCCATTTATTCAGCCAGTAGGCGATTTTGCGAAATCGAATAATCCACTAAAAAACCAGAGCATATACTCTGGTTTTTGGGGTTTTATTTAGGGGGGTCTTTTCAATAAAAAATCATCCAAAATCAACGATTCTTCAAACCCTAAATTATATACCCCACGATATATTCGGTATTCTCCTAAAAAATAATATATACCGAAGGATGGCATCAGAGTTACGTATAACTGTAAGACGTCCCTAATTAATGTATTATCCCGTTCAAGAATAAAAAAATAACTATAACTAGAAAATATAATCCAGCTGACAATAAGGCATGCTGATAGAATACTGTAGAAGACATTGCTGTATTTTATACAGAACATTTTGATTGCTTCCATTGTGTGTATTTTAAAATGTGAGTAATACAAATTCTCTCTGTAAATTATCACATTTGTATTTATTTATCAAAAAAAACCCTGTAAGGGTTATTTTAATTTCGCTATCATAGAGGCTAACGTCTTGTCGGAAACCTGTCCGGTTGATGGTAGTTTTACTGATGTTTGATATTTACGCACAGCTGCTACTGTTTTTGCGTCAAAAGAACTATTGACTGTTAGTTTTGCGGCAGCAAGTATATTCAACGCCTGTTGAACAGCTTTCACATCATCACCTTTTGATCCTGTTTTCAAAATTGTTCCTGATGGAATTTTTTGTAATCGTGCGATCAGGTCTGCATTTTTTAAAGTAGTCGATGTTGTCGTTGGAGTTGGTGATGGTGTTACTGGCTCTGCAACAACAGGAGCTTCCGATGCTGTAGTATCAACAATTGGGGTTGTTGTATCTGATGTTGTTGTTTCAATTGGTGTACCTGTTTTTAATTCACCAACAGTTGTTAATGTCTGATTGTTTACATAGTAAACAGGATCACGTAATGAACTAATTGCACCGTATCCCAAAAACCCAGCACCAGCAATTAATAAAAATGTAACGACATAAAATTTAATATTTTCCATATATCAAATAGTATACTAGAACATACTATTTATTAGCAAGTGGTTATGTGTACAACTTTTAAATAAGCGATCATTAATTGCAAAAAGTAGTCAATTATGTTAGACTTGCCCCATGAATACGATAGCTCAATTCCTACCCTATATACAACTCTTCCTCGCAATTATCTTGATTTTGGCAATTATTTTTCAACGATCAGGTGATGGTATTGAAGGTGCATTAGGAGGAACCGCATCAAATGTCTCTCACTTCGCACGGCGTGGTGGAGAAAAAGTACTTTTTTTCGCAACTATTATTATTGCGGTTCTTTTCGCTGGATCAGCAGTTATTAGTATTCTCTTGTCGTAATGCCATTATCATTTTAGATAATGTCTTTTAATCATTAATTTGTCTCTCTGTCTTTTAATAAAGGACACTATATTGATTTACTTATTATTTTAAGTCCTTTATAGTACAGGAGTTACTTCCTTGTGAAATCATCTACTTCGTTTTTTCAAACTTTGAAATTATCTATCAGTAGTCGCATTCATGCACTTTCCTCCAAAGAAAAGAAAGTTTTCAGTGTTCTTGCATGTATAGTTATTTTTGGAATTATTGGCTTCATTAATTATGGGAGCAGTCGTTTTTCTGTACAGGTACCAACTCGCGGAGGTGTATTAACTGAAGGAATTTTGGGGACACCAAGATTTATAAACCCCGTACTTGCAAATTCTGATATTGACCAGGATATTTCTGGTTTAGTATATTCAGGATTAGTACGTCGCATTTCAACTACTGATTCACCTGAACCTATAATTGCTCCTGATTTGGCTGAGTCATACACTGTTTCTGACGATGGAAAAGAGTATGTTTTCAAGCTCAAAAAAAATGCAGTCTTTCATGATGGTAAACCTGTGAAAGCAGAAGATGTTGTTTTCACTATTAAAACCATTCAGGATAGTCAGTTCCAAAGTCCATTACTTGAAAATTGGATTGGAATCAATATTGAAGCAGTTGATGATCTAACAGTAAAAATTACTTTACCTAGACCCTTCAGTGGATTTTTAGATAGTGCGACTGTTGGAATTTTACCAAAACATATTTGGAGGACACTTACTCCTGATGAATTTTTAGCTAGTAACTATAATACATCACCTATTGGAAGTGGTCCTTACAAAATAAAAAATATCCACCGCGATGTAAATGGAATTGCTGATACTTATACATTTGGTTCTTTTAATAAATTTGCACTAGGAAAACCTTATATCCCAAAAATTACTATCAATTTATACCCTAACGAACAAGATCTGTTACAAGGATATGAACAAGGTGATTTTAATCTATTAGCAAATATCAGACCTTACGAAATAAATTCTGATAATTCACGATTCACCGTTGCTGCACCCTTACCTCGTATGTTTGGATTATTCCTTAATGCAGAGAAAAATGATGTGTTTAAAGATGAATCTCTTCGTAATGTTATTAACTCTGCTATTGATCCATCAGAAATTATTTCAAGTGTTTTTCAAGGATTTGCAAAACCTATCAGTCATCCACTTCCTGAACTCGAACAAAATACAACCAACAAGAAAGCCTCAATAGAATCTGTTACCTCAAAACTTGAATCACTAGGATGGAAATTAAATGAAACAACAGGTGTCAGAGAAAAAGGAGGAAAAGCGCTCGCTTTTACTATTAGTACTGCTGATACTCCAGAATTAAAATACACTGCACAAATTATTCAAAAACAATTACGTGCTGTTGGAATTAATACAGAACTACAAATATTTCAATTAAATGATCTAGAAAACTCTGTTATCAAAAGACGCTCATTTGATTCTCTATTATTTGGACAATTCGTTCGAAATGATGCAGATCTGTACGCTTTTTGGCACAGTAGCCAAAAAGATGTTTCAGGGTTAAATATTACAGGATATTCATCAAAAAATATTGATACATTAATAGAAAAACTATTCAGTACCAATGATCAAGATAATCGCAAAGATATATTAACTACTCTCAAAGGAGAACTCTCACGTGCACCAATCATTTGGCTCTATCAACCTGATTTTGTATACGCATTACACCGTCCGGTATACGGAATAATTATCACCGACCTTATTAGTAAACACGATCGATTTGCAAATATATACCAATGGTATATACAAACCGATACGGTTTGGAAGATGTTTAAAAACTAACTCTTCTACTCTCACAATTTATATATATATATATGAATAACACACAAAACAATACACAATCAAATAACAATACTACTACACCTACAACATCAGGTTTTTCGCCACGACCACATTCTTCTGGGCCACGACCTTTATATGGAAACCATCGACCTCAATCACATATTCGACCAAAACAATCCTTAGAACATTCATTGGAACTACTTGCACGGTCAACAGGACCAATTCCTGGAACACCAACAAGTACAACCACAAACCAAGGTCATCAAAAAATGAATTTCCGCCCTGATCGAAAACGATTCAATGATCGAGGTCCACGATCTGGACCTCGTGATAATAATCAGGAGAAATCTTATGAGAAAAAACCTGACGTTATTCCGCCTCTTGCAGATGGTGATATTCGTATTATCCCATTAGGAGGAGTTGAACAGATCGGTCAAAACATGACCATGGTTGAATACAAAGATCAGATCATTGTTATTGATGCAGGAATTCAATTTAAAGATGCCAGTACTCCAGGAATTCAATATATTATTCCTAACACCAGTTACCTAGAAGAACGAAAACACTTAATCAAAGGTCTAGCAATTACTCATGGACACCTTGATCATATTGGAGGAATTCCTTATGTTATGGAAAAACTTGGTAACCCACCAATCTATACTCGAGAATTCGGTGCATTGCTTATCAAAAAACGACAAGAAGAATTTCCTCATTTAGCGCCTTTAGATATTCGTATTGTTGAAAAAGACGATGGATCTATCCGAGTTTCTGATGATTTAAAAATCAAATTCTTTGGATTAACACATGCTATTCCAGATTCAACAGGAGTTATTGTTGAAACACCTCATGGAGATATTGTTTCAACAGGTGATGTTCGTGTTGAAAACATTGAAGGCATTCCAGTACCCCACGAAACTGAACAATATAAATTCTTTAGAGATCGAAATGTGTTATTGATGACTATGGACTCGACAGGTATTCCAATGCCGGGTTGGTCACTTGCAGAATCAATCGTAATTAAAACAGTTGATGAAATTATCCGTGAAAACAAAGGGCGGCTATTCATCGGAACATTCGCATCTCAAGTTGAACGTATTATTGAATTCATCCAAAGCGCAAAACGATATGGACGTTATGTGGTAATCGAAGGACGCGCAATGAAAACAAACGTTGCCATTGTAAAACATTTGAATCTGACCAATCTGGATCACGTTATTCCAGTGGAAGACATGCATAAATATCCACCTAATAAAATCATGATTCTGGCAACAGGGGCACAGGGTGAACAATATGCATTACTTGATCGTGTTGCAGATGGAACTCATAAATATATTAAATTAAATGAACACGATACTATCATTTTCTCTTCATCAGTTATTCCTGGAAATGAGCGAACTGTAGAAGGACTAAAAGATCGATTGTATAAATACGATCCAAAAGTTATTACCTATGCTGATACACAGGTGCACTCATCAGGTCATGGAAAACGTGGAGAATTGGAATGGTTACATAAACAAATTAACTATAAATTCTTTATGCCAATTCACGGTAGTCACTACCGATTGAAAATGCACCGAGATTTAGCAATGGGGCTAGGTCATGCAAAGGAAAATATTATCGTACCAGAAAACGGTGCTATAATTGAAATCCGAGAAAATGGTTCAAAAATTGTTAAACTAGATGTACGAGCACCTCATGATTTAATCATCATTGACGGAACCTATGTTGGACCTGCACACCAAGTGGTATTACGAGACCGGCAAGTATTATCTGGAGAAGGAATCTTTACCGTTATTGTAACTCTGGACCAACGGACACATATGTTGAAAAAATCTCCTGATATCAGTTCACGCGGGTTTATCTACCTCCGTGATAATCAAGAATTACTACACAAAGTTCGTGGACTTGCAAAGAAAATTGTTGAGACCGGTATTGAGGATGGAAAACCTCTTGATATTAGTAATCTAAAAGATTTACTTTCAGATAAAATTCAAAAATTCCTATTCCAAAAAACTGGGAAAAAACCAATTGTAACTGCAGTTGTTATTGCATTATAATTTCAAAAAACCTCTATATGAGGTTTTTTGTTTATTAAAAAATACCTACTCAATGTTTTGAATAGGTATTTTACGATAATTATTTTTCTTTTTTTATTTGAATGTAGGCACTGCATGCACAGATAAATAATACAATAGAAATATATGCTAGGTATTTACAAATTTTCCCTATTGCATTAACTTCACCGTATCCATAAAAACAAAATGCAAACATTGCCAAAAATACAACTGATAAAGACCCAAATAACCATAGATTAACTATAATAGTCTTTACTTTTGGGACAAACAATAGATCATTAATACATTTCATTATAGTAATATTTTTTGTAACCATAATATAATAACAATAATAAGTCAATTTTATTTCTCATAATAATGAACAAAAATATGTTATAATTGCACATATATGAAAAAGGTTCACTCATTATTTACACTATATATAATCGGATTTTTGTTTTCCCTTCACACCGCACTGATTGTTTATAGTAATTCGTCGTTTCTCCATCAGTTCATACCTGAATCATACACTGGATTATTATATTCTGCAGGATCCATTG
>CAZSCW010000031.1:0-5897 GCA_964605495.1 uncultured Candidatus Saccharibacteria bacterium | reverse complement strand
CGATTACTACCCCTGCACCTGCTCGTGCAAAATTATATGCGTTTTTACGCTGATGGTCATTATTGGTTGTGGTGATTGGAATTACAATAGCAGGAACACCCCATGATGCAATTTCAAATAAACTTGATCCAGCGCGTGTAATAATTACATTAGCGACTCCTGCGGACATTCTAATTGATAGCGGGTTTAGATATGGAAATGGTTTATATCGAGATGCAAATTCATTTCCTTCTAAAACTAATTTTGCGCGATTTGAAACTTCATCAAAATTAGCTTTTCCTGTTTGATGAATAATTTGAAATTTCTGTACTAAATCCGGAAGCGCTTGAAGAATTGCCTCATTAATAATTTGTGCACCTAGTGATCCTCCAAATACAAAAATAGTTGGAGTATTTGGCTCTAATTGTAAAAATTCATAGGCCCCATCACGAATAGGATGTTCTAATTCAAGACGTATTGGTTGCCCCACATGTGCCACGCGATCTTTAGGGAAAAACTGTGCAGATTCTGCGTATGATAACGCAACGTATTGTGCAAATTTTCCAGCCCAATTAGTTACTCGTCCTGGTGCAGAATCCGATTCATGGATAATCACCGGAATACGTAATAATTTTGCAGCAAATAATGTTGGAAATGACGCGTAGGCACCTTTCGCAAAAATAACATCAGGGTATACACGAAATACATTCCAGAACCCAACCAGTACACCATATGCGGTTTTAAACATATCGGTAAAATTTTTTAACGAAAAATACACTCGTAATTTCCCTGCTGGAATTTGTACGAAATGAATTCTATTTTCAAATAATATTTCCCGATCATAAGGAGCATCAGAAAAATAGTACATTTCAACATGTGCTATTTTTTCATCATCTACAATTTTGTTAATTTCTTCTGCAACTGCGATCAGTGGGTAAAAATGCCCACCTGTGCCTCCTCCTGTTAAAACGATTTTCATATGGACCAGTATACTATGAATTTCGACGTACCGGAAGTGTTACTGTTTTTTGATACTGGGAAATATTCAATACTAATCCAATGGCTACACAGGCAAAAAACAATGCTGTCCCTCCATGACTCACAAACACTAACGGCAACCCGGAAAGTGGAAATAGTGCAATAGTTGATGCAATGTTGAGCAATGATTGGAATAAAATAAGCGATATAATCCCCACTACTATTAAACTGTGAAATATATCATGTGTTTTTATCGCAATAACATACCCACGAAGCCCAAATAATAAATATAGAACAACGAGTCCAAGAGCACCCACAAAACCAAATTCCTCTGCCATAACAGCGTAAATTGAGTCACTGAGAGGTTCTGGTAAATATTTAAATTTTTGAATACTCTGCCCAAAACCACGTCCTGTGATATTCCCAGAACCAACAGCAATCAATGCCTGTTGAACTTGATATGATGAACCTAGTGGATCGTGAGTCGGATCCAAAAAGGTTGTCAGACGACTCAGAATATAAGGACGTGTCATAATTAACGCACCACCAACCATCAATCCTGCTAGTAATAATAACAATATATGCTTCCATTGAGCACCTGAAACAAAATACATAATGATGCAAGTGATTGCAATAATCATAAAGTTATCCGTATCAGGTTGAGCAAGTAAAATTCCACCAACTAATCCCAAGATCACCAATAGTGGTACTAGTGTATACCAAATTGTTTTTTCCTTATTATCCGCATAAGCCAACCATGCTGCGTAATAAATTACAATAGTGTATTTCAAAATTTCTACTGGTTGAAAAGAGATAAAACCAAGATCAAGCCAACGCGCCGCACCACCTGAACGAACACCAATCCCAGGAACCAGAACCAGTGCAGTTAACAATAAACTTGCAATTGCAACAGGAAGCGCATATTGTTTAACATATTTCAATGGGATATTCAACATGATATACGCACCAATAATTCCACCAACTAACCCCAGTAGAATTTGACTCATCAATATGCGTGAAAGTTCCCCAGTATGAGAACCAAGTAATGATAATGATGCAGAGAGAAAAAATAAGAGTCCAGAACCCATTAAAATTCCTACAATAATCAAAAATATTTTATCTATGGAAAAAGTTTTAGCATTCATAATTACATTATATTCTAACCAATGATCGCAACCAAAATTCCAAGAACCGCAAACATAACCGTAAGAATCCAATAACGCATAGTGATTTTTTCACGTGACCAACCTAATGCCTGAAAATGCAAATGCAGTGGTGCAATTTTAAAAATCTTTTTGCCAAAATATCGTTTTGATATAATTTGAACTGTTGATGAAACTGATGTTGCGACGAGTAGTGCACCAATAATTGGAAGCAAAAATACCCCGTCTACCAAAAATGCAATGAATGCAAGTGTAAGTGTAAGAGCCAACATTCCTGTTTCTCCCATATAAAAACGTGCAGGAGGAATATTAAACCATAAAAATGCTAAGATCCCGCCAGCAATTACAAAACAAAATGTAGCAATATCAATTTGATTTTGTAGAAATGCAACAGTACCAAAAGCGCCAAATGCAACCGCCATTACACCCCCAGCTAATCCATCAATCCCATCTATTACTCGACTTGAAAATGTTCCCAGAGTCACTAGGATAAAAAACGGAATAAACCAAACTCCAATATGCCAATAGCCAAAAAATGGAATATAGACGTCGCGTAATCCTAATTTAAAATAAAAATATGATGAAGCTGCCAATCCTATAAAAGTAACCACGATTACTAAATATTTTGGCGGTAGACCTTGTTTTATAATCTCAAACTTATCTGCAAAAATATCTATAAAATCTTCAAATAAGCCAAATAACCCTCCGAACACTAACGCAAGAAGTGGAAGCAATGTCTGATTACGTGAAAGGAAGTCGAGTTTTCCAAAAACAGGTCCGTCAAATAATACTTTGAAAATATACACCAGTAATATGGTAATTAATACAGAACCCCAGATAATTATCCCGCCGACGCGTGGTGTTTTTGTTTCGCTTTTTTCATCGTGAAGTTGTTTGAATACAGGACTCATTTCATCAACATTATTCAGTCGTGATTTTCTCCATAGTTTATATTTATAGAAAAAATGTGTACACAAAGGAGTAATTGCAATACCAATTGCAAAAGAAAGTATCGCCGGTATAAATATTTTTAATATATTCATCATATAGTTTTTATATTAATTAGTTTCAACAATTTCTGTATCCTGTGGAATACGTTTTTCAATCTGTTCAAAAAATTCTTTATATTGAGGTAATTGGTCCTGCTCTGTTACACCCAGAAACCGCAGCGCATCTGCAGTAATAACATAACTTGCCCCGCGATCACGACTTCCTAACTTCTTTTCAATCATACCACGTAAAAATAAATTACGGAGCATGAATTGTGAATTAACTCCTCGGATATAATCAATATCAGATTTATTAATAGGCCCTTTATATGCGATGAGTGCAAGTGTTTCAATCGCTCCTTTTGAAAATTCTTTGGTGAGTTCTTCAGATTCCAGTGATTGCAAAAATTCACGAAGTTCTGGTTTTGTTACGAGTGTCACTGTCTCTTCGTGAATCAATGGGAAAACTGCCTGATCCTTTAATTGATCAGAGAGCTCCGCAAGTGCGACGATTACATTATCTTTTGATACTTTTAATGTTTCAGCAAGTTCAGAAAAACGCCATGTTTCTCCACTGGTAAAAAGTAATGCATGAACAAGTTGTGTAGTAGGTGTATTCATATAATTTATTCAAGAGTTGGTTGATAGTTTGAAACGACAATATCGTCAAATGTTTCCTGTTGTTGTACAGCGACCTGTGCTTTTTTCACCATTTCGAGAATCGCGAGAAATGATAACAGTGCAAATACTTTTGCTTCGCGTTTTTCTGCAGGATTCGTTGCATTGTGATAACGATCAGTCGCATCTCGCAATGAAAACGACGCGCCAGATTGAACTGCTTTTTGAACTCGATCCATAACCTGTTCTAGGGTGATAGTAATTTTTACCGATTTTTCTTGGAGAGCCTCGGTAACGGGTAATGTATTTAATACTTCTTGTAAAACACCCATTAATACATCTGAGGTAATTGATTCATGAGGTAAAAATTGCGGAGCTCGTTTTTCCTTTGGTGGATTACCACGAAACATGTATGGTTTTTTTGAAAATTGTTGATGCAACATTTCACCATACCGTTTCACAATTTCATATAAACGAAGACGTTCTGTAAGATCATCAATTGACTCTGTTTCCTCCTCGCTTAGTTCAATCGTTGGAAGTAGACTTCGTGCCTTGATTAAAATCAACGTTGCAGCAACTACAATGAATTGAGATCGATCCATCATCATAAATTTATGACGTTCGTCCTCTTCTGGAATTTCTGAAAACAAATTGAGGTAATTCAGATATTCTTCAGTTACCTCTGCTAGGGATATTTCAGATACATGTAATTTTTTACCTTCGATCAAATCCAAGAGCAATTCCAAAGGTCCTTCAAAATATGAGGTTTTCAGCTGAAATGACATAGATCCAGTATACCGGAATTTATAACAAAAACCACCTCTGTTGGGTGGTTTTTGTTATGCTTTCTTTTTTAAAATAATAGAAAGTTCCTCTAATTGCTTTTCAGAAACCGGTGCCGGTGAATCCATCATTGGGTCCTTCCCTTCTCCTGTTTTTGGAAATGGAATAACTTCACGGATATTTGGCTCATTTTGGAGTAACATCAGCAGTCGATCAAACCCCCATGCGATTCCCCCGTGTGGAGGCGTTCCAAATGAAAATGCCTGCAACATATGCCCAAAGTTTTTTTCAACTGTTTCTGCATCATACCCCATAATATCAAACACTCGTCGTAATGCATCAGGTTTATGATTTCGGATACTTCCTCCACCAATTTCATAACCGTTTAATGCAATATCGTATTGAGTAGTTAAAATATCTCCTATGTTTTCCTTATTCATTAACATATCCATGTGTTCAGGTTTTGGAGCTGAAAACGGATTGTGGGTAAATGTCCATTCACCTTTTGTATCTGGGTTGTCAGATGTATCAGTTCGTTCAAAAAATGGAAAATCAATTACCCAACAAAATGCGAGTAAATTTGGATCATTTTTATCCTCTCGTAAATCTGGACGATCGTTCCCATATTTTTCCATCGCCTCTGCATAGGTTAGTCGTGGAAATGGAACAGTTTGGATTTTTTTCTCTGGATATAATTTTGTGACCACCTCAATTAATAATCTTTCATTCAATTCCATTACGTCTTCACGTTTTACGAAACTTAGCTCCATGTCGACTTGGGTAAATTCTGGTTGTCGATCACCCCGTGAATCTTCATCACGTAAACATTTTGCAATTTGGAAATATTTTTCAACACCTGCAGTCATTAACAACTGCTTGTACTGTTGTGGGGACTGCGGCAGTGCATAAAAGTTTCCAGGATACAATCGGGCCGGCACAACAAAGTCTCGTGCACCTTCTGGTGTTGATTTGGTAAGTAGTGGTGTTTCAACTTCAATAAACCCATCGTTATCCAAAAAATCTCGAACCAATTTTGCAACCTTGTGTCGCATTCGAATATTTTTTTGAACTCTGTCGCTGCGCAAATCAACATAACGATAGGTCAATCGAGTCTCTTCGTTTACTATTGATGTATCTGCACTGATATCAAACGGTAATGTTTCCGCTTCGTTCAACACTTCAATACCGAGAATCTCGAGTTCGATATTTCCGTTTTGTTTATCGATTTGAACATTTCGTTCTGGTCGCTGGTTTACTTTTCCGGTTACTGCAACTACCCATTCATTACGAAGAGTTTTTGCAACTTCCATAGCCTCTGATCCTGGTAATACTACACCTTGGATTTTTCCAGTTCGATCACGAAATTCAAAGAAAATCATTTTCCCCT
>CAZSCW010000030.1:0-6071 GCA_964605495.1 uncultured Candidatus Saccharibacteria bacterium | reverse complement strand
TTTGAATTATTCATGGAACTTGGTGCAACTGATGAACAATTAGACTTTACAACTGTATATGCAATTGGACGAGACGGAACTGCAAAACGTGAAATGTCTGATGAATTGGTAAATTTAGAACCATTATTTGATACTATCATCGAAAAAGTTCCACCAGCAGCCAACGATACTTCAAAAGCTTTCCGTATGCAGGCATTCAATCTTGCATATGATAACTTCCTTGGACGTATGGCAGTTGGACGTGTGTATGAAGGTATTGTTAAAAACGGACAAAATGTTGTCGTTAAAAAACCTGACGGAGAATCTCGAAATGGTAAAATTACAAAACTTTTCACATTCGAAGGAACTCAGAAAAAAGAAGTTGAATCAGCTATCGCAGGTGATATTGTAATGATTGCCGGAATTGCGGATATTTTTATCGGAGAAACTATTGCAACCGATGCAACTGCAGAACCGTTGCCAGCTATCACTGTTGATGAACCTACTATCGTGCTTGATTTTTTGGTAAACAACTCACCATTTGCAGGACGTGAAGGAAAATTCGTAACAACTCGACAGATTCGTGAACGATTGGAACGAGAATTGGAAGTTAACGTAGGATTGCGTGTAGATTTTGCACCAAGCAGTGAACGATCAATCGAAGGGTTTAAAGTGTTCGGTCGTGGTGAAATGCACATTGCAGTATTGCTCGAAAACATGCGACGTGAAGGTTTCGAAATTCAAGTATCGCAACCACAAGTAATCTTTAAAGAAGTTGATGGCCAAACCCATGAGCCGTTCGAAGAAATCACTATTGATTGTCCGAATGATTACCAAGGTGTAGTTATTGAAAAACTTGGCATGCGAGGATTCATCATGAAAGATATGAAAATTCATGAAGCAACCGTTCGTATGGTGTTCGAAGGTCCAACACGTGGAATATTTGGTTACCGTGGACAATTCATGGTAGATACACGAGGACAGGGAATCATGTCATCACGATTCTTGGAATTCCGACCACATGCTGGCGTAATCCAAAAACGATTGGCTGGTTCAATGACCTCTATGGAAACAGGAAAAGTATTAGCATTCTCACTTGGAAATCTCCAAGAGCGCGGAGTGTTATATATTGGACCTAACGTAGAAGTATACGAAGGTATGGTAATTGGAAACACTTCAAAAGGTGATGAAATGGCGGTAAACCCAACAAAAGGGAAACAGCTTACCAACATGCGTGCATCAGGAACTGATGAAGCAATCACTCTTATCCCACCACTGGAAATTAATATTGAACGAGGATTGGAATTAATGAACGAAGATGAATATTTGGAAATCACTCCAAAATCTACCCGTTTACGAAAACAAATTCTCCAAGAATCAATTCGACAACGTGCAAAGAAAGGATAATAAAAAACACCATAGCGGTGTTTTTTATTATTTACCAAATACCCATTTTAGGGTATAATCCGCACATATGGAATCTATCAAAAAACAAGTTGTACAAGCTAAAGACCTTGCGGTGCTAGCAAAAAATAAATCTGTAACCACCAGTAAATTTTTATGGATTAATCATCGAAAGAAAACCATCATTGGGGTTATTGTTTTTGCTATTATATTATTTTCTGTTATTAGTGGATCACAAAAAGGAACAGTGGATACACCTTTTACGGTTGTTACTAAAAACATTACCGACGAAGTAGTTCTTTCAGGGCGTACAGAATCAATTAATTCAGTAAACCTAGGGTTTGCAGATTCAGGACGAGTGGATAAGGTATTTGTTACCGAAGGTCAGCAAGTTAAAAAGGGTCAAATATTAGCAGAACTTGAAATGGGTGATTTACGTGCGCAATATGCCAGTGCTCGTGCAGGATTGATTATTGCACAGGCTAACTTGAATCAAGGAAATACGAATTTGGAAAAAGTAACCCGTGAACAAGATGCAATCGTTGAAACCGCAAAACGAAATTTATACGGAAATTTGGAAGCATACCCTGATGATGTATTCGCAGATCAGGAGCCTCCAACTATTTATGGGTCATACCAGGGAGATATTTCTGGAACATATAATTTACGAATTTATCCATCAGCAGCTGACACAGGTGCATCAATTGAATATTCTGGGCTTGAAAATGGAAATACACCACTGACGGTAACCTCTCGAGTACCACTGGGAACAAAAGGGTTGTTTATTCAATTTCCAAATGCAACAGCGTATACAAATGCAAAATGGGTAGTGCCAGTTCCTAATGATCGATCGTCATCATATGCGTCACTTAAAAATGCATACGAAACAGCTTTGGCTGCACGCGATCGTGCTATTGAAATTGCACGCGCTGATGTATCTGGTGACGCAACCTCAGTACTTCAGGCACGAGTTGACCAAGCGCAGGCTAGTATGAGTCAAATTGCCTCAGCGATGAGTCGTCGTCGCATTATTGCACCATTTTCAGGAACTATTTCATCAGTAGATCTAAAAGAAGGTGAATCGACCATTGGTATTTCAAAAGATACATCACCAGGTGTCAGTATGCTTGCTACAGATCAATATAAAGTTGTAATCAAAATTCCAGAGATTGATGTGTCACGAGTTACACCAAATACCCCGGTTGATATAACTCTGGATGCATATGGACCTGATGTTATTTTTACAGGAACATTAGCAACTATTAATCCCGCAGAAACTATTATTGATGGTGTTCCTGTGTATGAAGGAACAGTATTATTTTCAGAAAAAGATGAACGTGTTCGATCTGGGATGACATCAACCGTAAAAATTATTGTTGGGCAAAAAGAAAACGTAGTAACTATTCCAGGGAATTATATTCGCGAGGATAAAGTAAAACGAAAATTCTTTGTTGATGTTGTAAGTTCAACAGATGATAAAAAAACTGTAGAAAGGGAAGTAAAAATCGGAATTCGCGGATCAGATGGATCAACAGAAATCATTTCAGGACTTGTGGCAGGGAATGTTGTATCACTACCAGTTGCAAAATAGTATTTTAAAATAAGACGTAAGGTCTTATTTTTATTTCTCAAAATTCAGTTTTTTGTGTATACTAGCCTATATTATATGAAAAATTTCTTTACTACTATTCGTGTTGGAACATTTCTGGGTGTTCGTCAATTACGTCGTGCTAACATTTGGACGACATTATTGATTGTTTTTATTATGATGTTGACCTTTCTGAACATGGTGGTGGTTTCTGGTATTTTGGTCGGACTTATCGAGGGTGGGAACATTGCTAACCGACAGCAATATACAGGGAATGTTATTATTACAAAATTATCCGGGAAGCCTTATATTGAAAATACACAAGATATTTTGAAAACACTGCCAACCATTGCAGGTGTTACAAAATGGAACGAACGATACAGTGCAGGCGCAAATTTTGAGGCGAATTATCTAACACGTCGTGATTTTAACACTGAACGTGATACGGTAGGGTCAGCATTATTAGGTATTGATGTTGCACAGGAAGATAATCTTACTAATCTATCAAAATACGTTATTGAAGGGGAGTATTTAAATGAAAATGAAAGTGGTTATATATTAATGGGGTCAACATTATTACGACGATTTTCCAGCGCATTCGGGGATGGGTTTGGTTCCCTTGATGGGGTATATCCAGGAGATAAAATCAAAGTTACCGTGGATGGAAAAACAAAAGAATTCATTGTAAAAGGAATTATTAAATCAAAAGTAGGAGAGGTGTCGTTCCGTGCATTTATTACGAAAAATGACTTTCTACAATTTGCAGAACGACCCAGTTTAAACGCTGATGAAATTGCCGTGATGACTGACGGAACGGTAACTGATGAATCTGTTCGTGATGCGTTATATGCATATGGATTTGATCGATTTGCAAAAATTCAAACTGCCACAGAGGCTATCCCAGATTTCTTGAATCAGATTAAACTTGCGTTTGGACTATTAGGAAATATGATTGGGTTAATTGGTATTATTGTGGCGTCGATTACTATTTTCATTGTTATTTTTATTAATGCAGTTACCAGGCGTAAATATATTGGGATTTTAAAGGGAATTGGAGTTACCAGTGGTGCGATTGAATTTGCATACATATTACAATCTTTTGTATATGCAGTCGTTGGCTCTGTGCTTGGAATTATAATTATCTATGTATTATTAGTTCCCTTTTTTCAAGCTCACCCGCTTAACTTCCCATTCTCTGATGGAATTTTATCTGCTCCGATTGGGGGGACATTGATTCGATTCTTCCTGTTGTTGATTGTTACATTATTTGCGGGATATATTCCAGCACGAATGATTGTAAATAAAAACACATTGGACAGTATTTTAGGACGATAAATTAATTATGATCATTGCAAAAAACATTGTAAAAACATTCAAAAATGGATCTGTGGAGACACAGGTACTTAAAGGTGTTTCTCTTGAGATTAAGGACGGAGAATTTGTTGCTATTATGGGAAAATCAGGTGCAGGTAAATCTACATTTATGTACCAATTAGGACTATTAGATCATCCAACAGCGGGAGATATATTCATTGATGATGTAAATGCAACTAATTTATCTCATGATGACCGCACAAAATTTAGATTAGATAATTTGGGGTATATTTTTCAGGATTATGCATTAGTTCCTGAATTGACTGCTCTTGAAAACGTAATGGTACCATTGATGATGATGGGTAAAACTGATAAAGAGGTATTAGAGATTGCAAAAAAATCATTACAGCGAATTGGATTGGGGCATCGTGAAAATAATTTACCCAGCCAAATGTCAGGAGGTGAACAACAACGTGTATCCATTGCACGTGCTGTTGCACATAACCCAAAAATATTATTTGCAGATGAACCGACCGCAAACCTTGATAACGTATCCAGTGAATCGGTGATGGAAGTTTTTAAGGAACTTCACAATATGGGACAGACTATTGTAATGGTAACTCATGAACCAGAATACACCGTATATTGTGATCGAGTTATTTACTTATCAGACGGACAAATAGTGGACGAAAAAAAGATAAAATAAAAAGAACTTAGTAATAAGTTCTTTTTATTTTGTATCATGAATCGGAATGATAAAAGAGATTCCAAATAACATAATAATTCCAAGAATGAGAAATAGGTATTGTACTGGTAATATTTGTAAAATTCCACCAGCAATAATCGGTGCAATAATATATGCAACAGGATAGGTGTTTCGGAAAATACTCATTTCACCAGCTTCAGACTTATCAACCTTTTTAAAGAAATAACTTTCTGTTAATACTTCGATGCAACTGGCTCCAATACGAGTTCCAAAGAGAATTAGTGCAAGTAAAGGAAGGGTAAAATAGGGAAGGAAAAACAATAACGACGTGGTGATTCCGATAATAATAAATCCTACAATCAACAATCGTTTTTCACCTAAATATTTATCTGCCAGTCGTCCCAACGGGATTTGAGTTAATACAAAAGCAAATAACATAATAGAAAAAATGGTTCCAATAGAATCCCATGGAATACCCAGTTGATCATGAAGGAAAATAGGAGAATAAATTACCATCCAGGCATAAAAAAATTGGAGTATGAAATTTGCAGCTGCAATATTCCGTAAATCTTTGTCTTTATATAAATGACGGACCGATGTCCAAATATTTACTTTTGAAACATGAACATGTTTTGATGTTGGGCTTTTGATAAGGATAAATAACAGCGGAATTAAGATGCATCCAGCAATAGTGTAGAGTGCTGGAAACCCCATACGCGCCATGATAAAACCAGTAATACTTGGGGCAATAACATACCCCACGTTTAGTGCGGTCAGATAATTTCCACGAGTTGCACCCATTGATTCAGGCTCAGCAATTTGATCTACTAGAACATCATTTGCCAGATAAAACATAGTGTTAGCTGCAAATAAAATACAGAATGCAATGAGTACCAGTACAGCGTTTTGTGCAAAAATATTAATAATACAGATACTAAGTGTGGTTAATATCAAACCAATCATGGTCGCACGCGAACCAAATCGTGCGATGGCTTTTGGTATTAAAATCAGTCCCAATATAGATACAATGGATCCTGCAGAATATAATAATCCAGTGTATGATTCAGGTATGAACTGATG
>CAZSCW010000029.1:0-6148 GCA_964605495.1 uncultured Candidatus Saccharibacteria bacterium | reverse complement strand
TTTTATGTGCGTCCGGTAGGAATCGAACCTACGACCCTCTGCTTAAAAGGCAGGTGCTCTACCGACTGAGCTACGAACGCAATAGTAGTAAATATACACATTTTTTGTATAATGACAAGATATGACAGAAGAAAAATCGCCCTCAAAAAAAACAATCTCACACTGTATCGTTATATTACACGATATTCGCAGTGTAATCAATGTGGGTGCAATATTCCGAACATGTGATGCTATTGGTGTTTCTAAGATACTATTGTCTGGAACCAGTCCAGCACCGATTGATCGTTTTGGTAGAATCCGGAGTGATTTTGCAAAAGCAGCCCTAGGAACAGAAAAAACAGTCTCTTGGGAACAAGTTTCTGATATCATAATAACAATAGATAGACTGAGGAAAGATGGATATAAAATATATTGTATTGAGCAGTCATCACATTCTGTTGATTACAAAAGTATTATTACAAAACCAAATTCAAAAATAGTAATTATCCCTGGTAATGAAGTTGATGGTGTACCTCTTGAAATTCAAAATATAAGTGACGCAATTTTAGAAATCCCTATGTATGGGTCCAAGGAATCATTAAATGTTTCTGTTGCAACTGGAATAGTTTTATATCGACTGTTGGATCAATAGAGTTATCCACAGATAAATTTTAAAAAACACTTGCGAGAGTGTTTTTGTTTGACTATACTGTTATTAAGTAATTGAATATTCATGAGGGAGATTCGCCAGGTTTACTGGTCTTATATAAGCTCTCATGCTTCAATCGTTCTTTCTCTTTGTTCTTTACAAAATAGTTCTCTATTTATTATTTATCTTCACAGATAAAACTACTCAAAAACTTAATACTTCATTATTTTCGGTTCGAAAATAATACATCATACAAAGCGCCGACGTTACCAATGTCACAAGCGCTTTTTTTATATTTAAATTTTATGCTATGGTATATACATGAAACAAGAAATTGAACGAAAATTTTTAGTAGCCAATGACTCATGGAGGAGTGGATTGATAGGAAAAGCTTATAAACAAGCTTACCTAAGCAATAATCCAGAACGTACTGTACGAGTTCGTATTGCAGGAAGCCAAGGATTCCTTACTATTAAAGGAAAACCAGCCCCAGGAAGTATTGCACGCTCTGAATATGAGTATGAAATACCTGTAGAAGACGCAGAATACCTCTATGCAAACCTATGTGAGCCTGGGAAAATAGAAAAAACTCGTTATTTATATGAATTTAAAGGACATACCTGGGAAATCGACGAATTCCACGGTGAAAATCAAGGCTTAATCGTTGCAGAAATTGAACTAACATCAGAAGATGAACTATTTGAAAAACCTAAATGGGTTGGAGAGGATGTTTCTCTTGATTTTAAATACAGTAACGGTAATTTATCTAAAAAGCCTTATACGTCTTGGTAAAAAACAAAAAACCATCTCAATATGAGATGATTTTTATTGTAAATCTTTTGGAGATAGTTGTAATAACAATCCTTCAAGTCCTGTTTCCATATCTGTCTCACCAGAACGAGCTTCTGAATACATAGAAAGAAATCTATGTAGTGTTTGTTTATAAGTAGAACTAATAACTGTTTTTTTCTTTGCAATATCTTTTAATTTCCACCAGAGTATTCCAAAAACAGCTTCTGGTTCATGCCCATCATTTAGTAATTGCTGATAGGTTGCCCATAGTTGGTCTTTTTTTGCAAACGGTAATTGATTAGCGATTTGAAATGGTTTTGATTTTTCAACTATTTTTTTTTCTTTTGATTCAATAACTAAATGTTTTGGTATCCCTTTTATCAAAGCAATTGGAAATGAGTCTTCAAACCAAAACACCTCTGTTGATTCTGGTATATGATGCAACGCTTTTATTACATCGCCCCAAATTTCTCTATCAATGTCAGAAAGAAAAATAATTCGTGAACCTCCAAATAAGCTTTGCGATTCAATCTCAAGAGCTATTTCTGTTGGATCACCTGAAAAACCATTAAATCTAATCAATTCATGGTTTGGAAATTTTTTTAAAATGATTTCAAGAATTTCCTCACGAGGAACTTTTTTATAGAGTGTAATCATAACCACATACGTACTTTTGAACAGTACTCTTTATATTCATCACCACAAAATGCCAGCATATGTCGTTCAACAATAGGTATAACAATCCATGACAAAATACTAGAGAAAAACCAAGTAAATAAAACAATAGAACTCGAATTAACGATAAAACCAAAACCAAACAACATAAGTAAAAATCCAATAGTTCCCGGATGTCGACTGTATTTATAAATACCGCGCGATAATTCATTACAAGTTAGCGTACCTGAAAATAACTGACTCAATTTATGATGAGAAAATTCACACCAAATCACCATAATACTGCCCCATGCAAGAAAAATTATTCCTACAATAATAGCAATTGTTGATGAAGCTAATAATCGATGAGGAAATACTTTAAATAAAAGTAATGAAACAACTAAAACCACTAGAAATGAAAGTGGTATATAGAATGAAGAAAGTTTATAGTATTTCAATTTTGCTTTATCCATGGTTTCCATATTCAAAGTATTACATAGCAAACAAAAAAAGCAACCAATGTACTTTTTAGGCTATCTCTTTCATATCCTCTAGATTCTGACCAATTTCTACGGAGACCGTAATTGGAATATCTAATACTTTTACCACTGATTGATCAATTGCATTTGTATGATTTTTAATTACCTGTTCCATGGTTTCGTCCAACACTTTTCCAAATTCAGTAGTCAGATGATCTGGTACCTGATACACAATTTCATCATGGATTTGAAGTACTGGGAAAATAATATCTTGCCAACCATGTTTCCGAATTACTGTATCCATATCAACCATCGCAAGTTTTATAATATCTGCTGCAGTTCCCTGAATAGGAGCATTTACCGCTGTTCGCTCTGCAAGAGCAATCATAAATGGTAATTTTGACCGAAACATAGGAAAATTACGAACACGACCAAATAACGTCTTTGTTTCAAGTGTTTTTTTTGCAGTTTCTTTTACATTATTTAAATACGCTTTAATAGCAGGAAATTCATTAAAATATGACTCATAAAAATGCTCAGCCTCAACACGTGTCCCCCCCAGATTTTTTTGGAGTGCTGAAATCCCCATTCCATAAATAATTCCAAAATTAATTACCTTTGCATCACGACGCTGGTTTTTGGTTACTTCACTTTCAGGTATGTGAAACACTCGCGATGCAACTGTTGTATGAATATCTTTTCCTGTTTGAAATACTTCACGTAAAATTGGATCACCAGACAGCATTGCAAGTACTCGTAACTCAATTTGTGAGTAGTCGGCTGAAACTAATTTATGCCCAGGTTCTGCAATAAATGCAGAACGAATTGCACGACCTAAATCGCTACGAATTGGAATATTTTGAAGATTTGGATTTTGCGACGAAAATCGTCCAGTTGTTGTTCCATGCTGTAAAAATTGTGCATGTAATTTATTATGATCATCCAATAGTGTCGGCAATGTATCAATATAGGTTGATAGTAATTTCTGAAGTTCACGATGATCAATAATTTTTTGGACTAACGGATTATCAATTGCAAGCTCTTCGAGTACTTCACTTTTGGTTGAAAAATTACCAGTCTTGTTTTTCTTTCCTTTGGATTTTAATCCGAGTTCAACAAACAAAAATTCTGAAAGTTGTTTTGGTGAATTTAGATTAAATTCTTTTTTTGAATGCTTGAAAATTTCAATTGATAATTCATCAAGTTTTTTATGATAATCAGTTGAAAGGTTTTTTAAATATTCACGATCAAGCATAATTCCATGCTCTGACATTGCACGAACAATCGGAATAAGTGGTTGTTCAATAGATTCAAAAATTGAAAAGAGTTTTTTTTCTTTCAATTTCTTCATGATAACTGCATGTGCTTCTGTAATTGTGCTGGTTTCTGTTTCCCGCAGAATTTCAGTTGGTGATGGGTGTGCCATATCTGAGTTTAGAATCCATAATCCAACTGATGCTTCATAGGTTGTTTTCCAGTCTTCTGAAATATCAAACAACGTATTGTTATTTTCTGATGAAGTAATAGGTGTATCAAATTCATGATCGGCTTCAAGGGTTGTTTCAGGTTTTGTTGGTTTTTGATTAAAAAGATATTCAAACTTTGTAACGAGAGACCTAAATTCATATTCACGCAATAATCTAATCATTTTTTCTGGATCATATTCATCTTTGAATTCCTGTTTTGGTAATTCAAAATGAATAGGTACATCACGACGAATTGTTGCAAGTATTTTCGAGAAAAATGCACTTTCTTCATGTTCTTTTAAGAGTTCAATAGTTCGTTTTTTAATTCCAGCAGTAATCATTGATTCTGGGTCATTATGAAGCATTGCATATATTTCCTCGATAGTCCCAAATTTTGTAATTAAATCTGTTGCTGTTTTATCACCAATTCCTGGAACTCCAATAATATTATCAGAGGGATCGCCCCGAAGACCTTTATAGTCTGGAATTAATTTTGGACCAAACATAAAACGAGATTCTACATCAGGTTCTGTATAGAGCATTGTTTCCTGAATGCCTTTTTTCATGGTGTATACAACAACACGGTCATCATCAACTAATTGTAATGTATCCATGTCTCCAGAAACAATTACAATGCGTAAATCTGGATAATCCTTTTTTGCCATTTCTGCAATAGTACCAAGCATGTCATCTGCTTCAAATCCTGGAACTTCATACATTTTTATATTTAATGCGTGAAACACATTTCGTGATTCATCGATTTGAATCTTTAAAGGGTCTTCTGTTATCTTACGTCCCTTTTTATATCCATCATAAGTTTCGTGTCGAAAAGTTGGTTGCGGCAAATCGTAACATGCTGCTACATAATCAGGTTTCAGATCTGATAACATCTTTAAAAACATATTCAAAAGCCCATATAGTGCCCCTGTTGGAATACCAAGCGAAGATGTAAAGTCGGGAACAGCATGATATGCACGATGCAAAATAGCATGAGTATCTAATAATACCAGTGTTTTACGGGTTTTTGAGGAGGTCTTTGCCATGACAACAGTATAGCATATATTTTATCTCTAAATATTTTAAAATATGGTATTGTTTTATATATGAAAATCATTGCAATTGATCCTGGGTATGATCGTGTAGGGGTCGCTATTATCGAAAAAATAGGTACAGAACGCGAGATATTGCTTTTTTCGACATGTATTATTACTGATCGAAAAATGGGATTCTACGAGCGTTTAGGCTATATTCAAAAAGAACTCACAAACATAATTCATAATTACAAACCTGAAATATTAGTCATGGAAGAACTATATTTTGCAAAAAATACAACAACAGCATTAAGGGTTGCTGAAGCTCGTGGTATTATCAGTGGTACTGCAATTAGTAAAAATATTACTGTTGAAGAAATACATCCAAATCATGTAAAAATAGCTATTACAGGACATGGTGCAGCAAAAAAAGAAGATATTTTATTCATGCTTCCAAAATTAATAACACTTGATACATTAGATAAATTAGATGATGAACTAGACGCAGTGGCTATTGGTATTGCATTTCTTGCACATTACAAGACTACCCTCTTGCAAAAATAATTAAACCTTGATACAAATACTGATAACCCATCGTTAGCACGAAAACTGCGATCGGGATATTATGAGTGATGCAAGGAAATCCCTTGATATATTATTTTTTTAAAATATGAGTAACGACGAATATTACGATGCGGTGGATGGAGATTCTTTAGGTTTTGGAATTCATGAATTTGACCCAGATGATGATATTTTGGAAGATGAACATGATCCATTAATTCCAAAAAAGAAAATTCTCGACGATGATGAAGAAGATATTGATGTATTATTAAAAGATTTTGATCTTCCTGATGAAGATCCAGATGAGTTTAATCCTGATCTTTACTAACAAAAAAAGCAGCCAAGCTGCTTTTTTTGTTAGTAAAGATTATTGAACATTTAATTGAATTATTTGTTCTCCTTTATTGTATACCGTATCAACAGCAACAATTCGTAACTGAACGACACCAGGAATGGTTACATAATCAGCTGGAACAAAAGAATAATTTGCAGTTTCTCCATCAACAGAACCAATGAATTGGTCATTAACATAGAATT
>CAZSCW010000028.1:0-6386 GCA_964605495.1 uncultured Candidatus Saccharibacteria bacterium | reverse complement strand
AATATTTTGAGTTTTAATTTCACTCACAATCATTTCTGCAACTTCACGTGGATTTTTACCAAGAGATTTTGAGGCAACCAGTGCAACATTCGTCGCATAATCACCATGAGCCAAATCTGAAGGATGCTCCACCACAAAAGAAACATCAGAAATATTCAAGAATCCTAATGCTTTCTGTATTGATTGTTGTATCGTTTCTGCGATAGTCATAATGGTAATCTAGCATATTTTTCATTATTTGTAATAAAAGTTAACTAAAACTGAAACTTGATTAGTCTAATAATATGTGCTATTGTACTAAAAATAAACAAGTACATTATGAAAAGAATTGGAATCACCGGAGGAATTGGAACCGGAAAAACATCAGTGACTGATCTTATAGGAAACTACCCCGGAGTGTTTTGTATAAAAACAGACGATATTGCAAAACAAGTCGGAATGCAGCATCCAGATGAAGTCGAAGCTATAGTAGGTTTTCGGGTTAATTTCGAAAATACATTAAGCCGCAAAGAGCTTGCAGAGGTCCTGTTTAAAAATAAGGAACTCCTACAGAGATATGAAGACTTTATTCATCCATTAGTTAAACAGGAAGTTGATGAAATCATATCTACACTATCGCCACGCGTTAAAATCTGCGTGATAGAGTCAGCAATTATTTTCGAAAAGCAACAGCGTGGTATGTATGATGACATTATCATTGTTTATGCAGACAAAGAAATTAAATTGCAACGATTAATAGATCGTGAACTTTCAATGGAAGAATCTAAAAAAAGAATGGACAACCAGGCAGAACTACCAGTGCAAGATCCTCACTTTATTATTATCGACAATAACGGCGATTATCAAGATCTAAAAGAAAAAGTACACGGTCTTTATCATACCTTAATGGGCATTGAAAATCCTGTACGTAAAAAAGCGCTCTATGCTGGAAGTTTCGATCCTCCAACACTCGGTCATGAATGGGTTATAAAAACAGCTCAGAAATTCTTTGATGTTGAGGTTGCTATTGCAGTAAATTCTGATAAAAAATCTTTGTTCAAATTTACGGAAAGAAAAGACATGTTCGAACGTGCCATTCCTGGTATCACGGTAACAGGTTTTCAAGAAGAATTTACTGTAGATTACGCAAAGAGAAATAATATCTCTGTTCTTATCCGAGGGATGCGAAATACTACTGACTTTGCCTATGAACAAATGATTTACAATATCAACAAACAAATGGACCCAGAACTGGAAACGTTTTTTATCCTTCCGGAAAAAAGTTTGGGCGATGTAAGTTCCAGTGTTGTAAAATCAATGCTCGGGATTCATTTATGGGAAGATCGGGTTAAGCCGTTTGTAAATCCATATGTTCTAGAGAAATTGAAAGAAAAAGTAGAAAATTAAATAACTAAAAATCCACTTACCTATGTAAGTGGATTTTATTATAAAATAAAGGTTATTTGACAAAACGTATATTGTAAGTATTATGATATACAAATATTCATTAACATTAAAAATCATTAACATGAGCGAAAAAAATACAACAACCCCGAGTAATGCGCGAAATGACGAACTCAAAGCTATTTTAGAAAAATTCAAAACTGAAGGAAAAGATCCTTTTGACAGAGAAAATATTGAAGCTTTAGGTAATAAAGTAATCATTGAAAATGAGGACTGGTATGTGATTAAAAATCAATGGCCTTACCAAAATGCAAAAAGACACTTTGTTATCATATGCAAACACAGCATCCAAAACATTGTTGAGTTATCAAGAAAAGCTTTGCTGAATTTACAAAAAATACAGAGTGAATTAATCGTACGTTATAAAATCTATGGCGGTGCGTTTTGCATGAGATTCGGTAATCCTGAATTATCAGGTACAACCTGTACGCGTTTACACGGACACCTATTAACCCCAAAAGAAAACGAATTGGTCACCTTCCCTATCGGGAAATTTAAACAAAAAAAAGATGGAAAATAATTTTGGATATTTGCCTTGGGAACAACGTGTTCCTGATTTACAATATCAAAATCTTTTAAGAGAGATTTTAGAAAATGGAGAAATTCATAAACCTATCCATGGTGAAGAAACAAAACGGATAACAGGTTACCTCATGAGGTTTAAACGTAAGAATGGTTTTACCATGACACCAACACGCGATTTATTAAAATATAATTTATTGCAAGGTGCTATGGGTGAAAATATTGGCTTCATGAACGGCGCGAGAACCTTAACTGAATTAGCTAATTATGGATGTCCTGAATCATTCTGGAAGAGATGGGTTACGGCAGAAAAATGTGCCAAATTCGGATTGACTGAAGGAGATTTAGGACCGGGTTCATATGGTGCAGCATGGGCAACATTTCCAAAACCAGACGGTACTACCTTTAATCAAATTGAAGGTATGATTCGTCAGATGTTAGAAGTACCTATGCTTCGCACTATACTGATCGATCCTTGGATTCCTTTTTATACAGTTTCAAACGATCCAAAAAACCCAAGAAGTGTCGTGGTTGCACCATGTCACGGCTGGGTACATATTCATATTGATACTGTTAATAAAACATTCAAGTTAGAACACAAACAACGTTCTGCAGATGCGTCGGTTGGACTCCAGTTTAATATGATACAGTATTTTGGAATGGGTCTAATGACCGAACGAGTTACTGGGTATCATTTTGATGAATTAATCTATTATATTTCTGATGCTCATATTTACGAAAGTCAGTATGAACACGTTAAGAGATTAATAGACTGTGAGCCTAAAAAATATCCTATTGTTTATTTAGCTGAACAAGCTCCGACTGACAACATCTTTGCGTTTAGACCTAAAGATTTCATTGTTATAGAATATGAGCCGAATCCATGGTTTAGTATTCCTACTCCAATTTAATAAAAATAATAAATAAAATCCCGTATCATATGATACGGGATTGTTTTTTTATTCAAAAATAAGCTTTTTAATGGTTACACCCTTTGATTCCAGTGTTTCTTTTCCGTCAACAACAGAATAACCCTGAACGAATGTTAAATTTTTAATACCTGTTTCGCTGAGTAATTTTGCACATGTTGGACATGGAAAGTCTGAAACCAAAATATTAAATCTTTTTAGTGCAATACCTTCTTTTGCGGCTCGTGCAATCGCCCAAGCTTCTGAATGAATTGCAGAACAATATTCAATATGTTCTCCAGGTTTAAAATTAAAACGTGGATCGCCGAAAATATTGAGACTTAAATCATTTGGGTAATGTTTATTATAAGATGCCAAAAGTATATCTCCATAATCATTATAAATAACACAACCAACCTGTCGCCACCAGTCAACCGATTTGTTAACCTGTTTCTTTAACGATTCAAAAACATTTTTTGGAAAATCATCAAAGTGAATTGTATCAACATCGATTTCTTTCTGTAACAGTGTTTGGTTTTTATCCCAACGAAGTGAAAACGGTTGCAGTGTAGTTTTCAATAATAGTCCTGGAACTTTGTTCAAGAGGACATCTGATACATCATCATTTGGCATAATAATTTCAACTGCCCCAGCCATCGCTGTCTGTATCGGCAGGGAAATATACTTTCCAGAAAGTGATCTAAACTCAATGTTTTTAAACATTAATTTCAAACTAGCTTTTATGAAATTAGTATCTACTGCTCGTAAATCCCTTATCAAATAATTAATATCAGGAAAACTAACAGCTAAACTTTCACCATCAAGTAAGTACACGATCGTCTGCTCATCAGCAAATAGATTTAAAAAATCAACATAGCCTTGATGAACCACAGGAACATACAAGACAATAGCTTTATTCTTTTCCATCGCCTCTAAATTTAATTCCGTGTTTATCAAAAACTTGCTCCAAATCTTTCATCAAGACCTGAAAAGCATCAACACTACCTGTCTTAACAATTTCTCGAATACGGTTTGTGGTTGATGTTTGTGCTTGAGGTTTTAAGCAAACAATTTCACCGCAATAATGCCCACGATCATTTTTAATTTCTTCTAATTTTCCATCTTCGGTTGTTTCCGAGATAATTAAAATATCAGGCATAATAATGCGAACCAATTCCACGTTGTCTTCTAGATTGTCTTTTAATACAACATAATCAACACAACGGAGCGCTTGTAGCATTTCAATCCGTTCACCTTCAGGTACAATCGGGCGATGTTCGCCTTTTCTTGCTTTGGTTAATCGATCGGAATCAATACCAACAATTAATACTGTTCCTTTATCTTTTGCCGCTTGCATGTAACGAATATGACCAACGTGCAGTAAATCCCAAACACCCAGTGTCAGTACAATTTTTTCTCCTTTATCTTTTAATTCTTTTACGAACTTTCCAAGATTTTCAAAAGGAATAATTCTAGTTTCTTCCATGATTATTTATTTTTAAATGAGTAATTTTTTGTTTACAATACTTTAATTAATAAAACACGTCAAGAATTGACAAACTGTATAAAACACGTAATATAAAAGAAAAACTAAATTAAAGAATATGGAAAAATTACCTGACATTATTGGAATCTTTTTAGTGCAATTAAAAAAAGATCATAAAAAAGGCGAACTGGTTACAGGAGGAATTGGTTGGAAAGGAAAACTACTCTATAGAGATTCAGAAGTACCTGGCGATATGGCGCGGTTTAAAAAATATTCAGGCGGACGAACGATTATTTTTGGACCTGGAACTTATGATGGTTTGTTTATTAAACCATTACCTCACAGAAATAATATTGTAGTAAGCAGATCGTACCCTTCTGAACTAACAGAAATCGCACCAAAACTGTACCATATTAACGATCTGGACAATGCAGTGTTAGCAGCCAGGGAACATTTTCCTGAACAAGAAATTGTTGTAGGTGGCGGTGAGCCTGTGTATAAAAAATTAATACCCCAGTGCAAATATCTAATCGTAACAGAAGTATATGGAGATAAAGAAGCCGACAGATTTGTAACTATTCCAAAGGGAATGTTCAAAGAAATTGAACGAATTGAACATGAACATAACGGACTAAAATACGATTTTGTTATTTATGAACGAATTGTCCATGTAAATCCTGAACTTGAAGATGATGGTTCGTAAAAATTATATAAACAAAAAGCAATCAGTTTCCTGATTGCTTTTTTATTGAACACAGATGTATTATCCTTTGATATCAATACCCATTGATCGAGCTGATCCTGCAACGGTTTTCATTGCAGATTCAACACTTGAAGTATTCAAATCTGGAAGTTTTTTCTCTGCGATTTCTCGCAATTGTGCCTCTGTGATTGATCCAGCTTTTTTCTTTGCGTTTGTTCCAGAACCACTCGCGATTCCTGCGGCTTTTTTAAGCATTGCAGACATAGGAGGAGTCTTGATAACGAATTCAAAAGTTCGATCATCATAGATAGTCATCGCAACAGAAGTCATTTCACCCATTTGTTCGCGAGTTGCCGCGTTGAATTGGTTTACGAATTCTCCGATGTTAATACCAGTTTGTCCAAGTACCGGTCCAAGTGGTGGAGCAGGTGTTGCTTTCCCTCCAACGATTTGAAGTTTAAGCTGTTTCATTATTTTTTTAGCCATATAATTTAATGTGTTATTTGCAAGAGCAATTGAAGCGACCCTTGCTAATTAATCAGAATAATCTGAAAGCGTAACAGAAACCATATTACTGATTTTTTAAGAAAAGTAAATAGACTGTTTGCTGAAATTCATTCAGACTGCTACACTCAGCTCATGGAACACTTATTTCAACTTCGCGTGACAGATTCATTACATGGAACCTCATTATTGGATATTGGAGCACGAGATACAAAATTAGCTGCAATTGTGAAAAATGAAGGTTTTTCTAAAATAACATTAATCGATAAAAATGAATTAATTGATGGAAATACATCAGAATTTGAATTCATCCAAACTGATTTAGAAACATTTCAACCAGAAATCAAATACGATATTATTGTTTGCCGACATGTATTATCTTTTACAGAGCATCCACTCGAAAACCTGGAGAAAATTCTATCATTTGGAACAACAACTTATTTCACATTATTTGGAATTGAAGATGCACGTAAAAAACTACACTTAGTAACAAAAGATCAAATTGAGAAAGTTCTGTCAAAATTTTCGGACCTGGAAATTCGCTATCAAAGTGAATCGAAATTCAAAGGAAGACTGTATAATGGAGATATAATCGATTGGCATTTATTTACCTATATAACAAAAAAGACCTCCTAGGTCTTTTTTGTTATATCTTTTTAACTTGTACGAAATCGAGTTCCACTGATGTTTCCCGTCCGAACATAGAAACCATCACTTTTACCTTTCCTCGATCATGATCAACTTCTGATACATGACCTTCGAAATCCTTGAATGGACCATCAGTAATAGTAACAATTTCTCCTGGTGTAACCAAAATAGT
>CAZSCW010000027.1:0-6735 GCA_964605495.1 uncultured Candidatus Saccharibacteria bacterium | reverse complement strand
TGGTGCGCGGAAGAGGACTTGAACCTCCACGCCGTTGCCAGCACTACCACCTCAAGGTAGCTTGTCTACCAGTTTCAACACCCGCGCAATGGTTGAAAGTATACTGTTTTTATAATGATTGTCCAGGTATCAAAAAAGGATTGCCTGTGGCAATCCTTTGTTTTATTATTTATGTTTTTTCAGTTTTGTACCTGCAGCTTTTGCCTGTAAATTAGTCACAAACTCACCGGCTACATTCATAGCATATTGTGGCGTAATAACCCCTCTTTGGATTTGGTCACAACAACCAGCCATCGCAATGTTATGCAAAATAAACGGCAATTTCTGAGCTTCATTCAAATTTTTCAACGAACCATGAATTGGATTCAATATAATTGTTGAAAATTCCTCAGGACCATCTGTTTCAATCTGGGCTACACAATTTTTATAATGTGTCCCAATCGCCAACAGATAATCATCTTTACCGACAGTTAGGCGTGGTAATTTACCAATACCTCCCTCTTCGGTAATATATACCGTCTTTTTTGCAATATCTTTTTTACCTGATCTGCATGTCAACACAAAATCATGTTGTGGCTCCTGTTCTGGAATCGTAATGGTAATTTTTTTACCATGCTGACTATTTATAACTACCCCTTTCTGATTTGAAATCACCCAGGAAACATTTTTATCAACATAGTTATTTAATTCATACTCATACGTTTTCCCTGGTAACACATTTTTCATCCCATAAATATATGGGGTATTTTTAGCATTACTCACGGTAACCTTTATTTCGTGTATTCCAAAACTTCCTTCAATTTTTACTACGGCACTTGTCTCAACTGTCGTATGTATAGTTGCTTTTTGGCCTGACCCAAATATTTTTATGGTATCAGAATCACAGCTCCATTTTGCACCTTTGAAATCAATGAATTTTGTTCCTTGATTGTTTAGAACAACTTCCATTTTATCTTTTGGTCGCATAGGAAGACGCCGCGGTAAAATATAGTATTCTTGATCAGAATGATTAAAGAAGTGATTTTTTGGATTTTCTGTATTTGGAATTATGTCAGTAGGTGTTGCATACGCCTCCCTGCTCCATTTACAAATATCTTTCACCAGTTTGTCATACTGTTCCTTATTCTTCATGGTTGCCTCTTCTTGGTGCAATTCTTTCAATTCGCTGACCACAACATGAAGTGTTTCCACTAAGTCTTTGCACGCACCTTTATCAAAAAATTCCCTTGTAAAAGAATTATCATGATCACGATATGTGTTAAGACGATCAAGGTAAATATAGCCACCTAACGATAACCAGTCTCTTGTTACTTTTTCCTTTTGCTGTTTTGTTAGTTCTTTAAAAAAATCAGAAAAAGGCATAACACTGTTGACTGGTCCACACAATACTGGCCCATCATTTACCCCACCATAATATATGTCAAAATCTATGTTACCTAAAAATCGAGATTCGTGTTGGAAATCCCAGTAACTACCGTCGATTGGCTCGGATACTATTGTTTGGAAAATATCACCATTGAGTACAGAAACTCTGTCTGCTGCTCTTGGTGTTAATTTTTTAGATAGTTGCTCGATAATTTTTTCGGGACTTTTTATTTTTTCTGGATCATACCCAGTAATAATAATAGTCGTCCCCGTAATTCTATTCCACCCATGATGAAAAAGTTTTTTATCAATATCATAGGTAACATTTTCCCAGCCAGTAATTTCTTTTTCAGCAAGTCTTACTAGAAAATCAAAATCAAATTCCAATTTGATACCTTTTGGGTAATCTTTGGAAACTGAATAAATAGTCACTTTTACATTTTTTAATGCATCATCTGCATCCAAACCGAGTACTGATTTTAAACCAGTACCATTTGCACCAATCGTACGTTTGTCACTTCTTTCACGAGATGATTGACCGTAAGATAGTGAGGACATAATCCCTATTTTGTTAAAGCCAGAGGCATCATCTTGATGAACAAGTGTGTTTGCATTTTCAATAAAAATTTTTACTGAGTCGGCTCCTGCATCAAAAGAGTTGTTAACCATTTCCTGTAATGCATAACCAACACTTTGAGGACCTTTCATGGTCTGCAGAATCGCTGTCCGTAAAATATTACGGTGATCTACTTTTATTTCAGTTATTTCTTTTTCTTCGTTCATGTTATTTCTTTTTAGTGTGTTAAAAATGTTTTTTAAATTCTCGTACTTCTTTTGCAGCTGCAAAAGGATCCTCCTCCATCAAAATATTCAAAAGACCTAGTGCATCTTTGATTGCTGGAAAATTTTGTTTTTTAAATACAATCAGTTCATCTTTTCCGCTCAAATGAACTTTGTTATGTACTGTTGTATTAAAAAGTTTAAAGATAATTGGTTCTACTTCAGATTTATTTTCCGTATTAGAAGCAACTTCATTTTTTGGATTATCTGATGCTTTCACAGCAACATGTGTGCCTACTTCAGATTTAGTGTTTTTTGGTTCTCCAACAGCTACACTGTTATCAAAAAACTTTTTCATTAATGTGATTCGCAATTCTTTTTTGTTTTGCTTTACCTCACTCCGTAATGATAACGAATCCTTTTCCGAGGGTGTTTTTTTATCCGTAGTCCACTGATCCAGAAAATATTGCATAATTTGCTCGTCTTGAGCTATGAATAATTTTCTCTTTTTTTCTAATGAATAAACATTCATCTCGTCATTAGAAAGCTTAAAACAATCAAGTCCGGTAAGTTTCCACAAACGAAATTGGGCAGCTAATACCGGCCGAATATCGTAAAGTACATTTTTGGCAGTAGATTCATCTACGAATGCTATTGAAAATGCCTCGAATTGGGTAACGTTATTTTTAGTACACCAACTCATAAATTCTTGTTTCTTAAAGTTCCCCATTTTATTATTTATTTTACAAGTTACAAATCTTTTTATTTATTTTCAAACTATCATAAATACTATAAAAGTCAAGGTCGCCCAGCAAAAATAAAAACACCGGTTAAGGTGTTTTTATTCAGTTGTTTCAACGACTTCTTCTACGTCTACAGGAGTTTCGTCCATCATTTCATCTGCTGGGATTACCAAATCAGTTGATGATGAGAAAAAATCTTTAAAGTTACGCATTTTTCGGCGGATAGCCTTAGTTACTTTGTCTCGGATAAAGTATAGTTTAGCACGTCGAACTTTTGCTCGTCGGATAACCTCTATTTTATCGATACTTGGACTGTAGATTGGAAAAATTCGCTCTACACCCACACCGTGTGAAATTTTGCGAACGGTGAATGTCGCACCTGCTTCAGATCCGTGTTTGCGTGCAATCACGAGACCTTCGAACATCTGGATACGGGTCTTCCCCTTTTCCTCGATCTTTACATGAACGCGAACGGTATCACCGGTGCGTACATCTAACTCCTTGCGTGCTGCAAGGGCTGCAGGAATGAATTGTGTGTTGGTTACTGTTGCCATGACAATTTGATTATAAATAATAACTATGTGACATTAGCATATCCACAGAAAAAATCAAGGGTTTAGGATCTTTTTAAAATCTTCTGGTAATTCTGCTTCAATAGTACATTCTTTGTTATCAATATCTTTAAAGGTAATTTTTCGTGCATGGAGCGCTACCCGATTAAAACCAAGCATCCCAACTGTTTTTGGTGCATATAGACCATCACCAATAATAGGGTGTTGGGTAAATTTCATATGCACGCGCAATTGGTGAGTACGTCCTGTTTCTGGGAATAGTGACACTACCGAGTATTTATTTCCAGCTTTATCTATTAGTTTTTTCTGAATCACATATCTGGTAACTGCATCACGTAAAACCCCGCGTGCTCCACGTCCAGCTGTCCATATACGTATATCTCGTGCGTTACGGCCAATAGGTGTATTGACTACCCCACGAGGTTCCACATACCCTAAAACTATTGCAACATATTCTTTTCGGATACTGTGATCCTGAAATTGTAATTTCAAGTGTTCGTATGTTTTTTGATCTTTTGCTAAAATCATCACGCCAGACGTTTCTCTATCTAATCGATGCACAATACCCGGTCGGTCAATAATCACCTGTTCGCCTTTATATTCCATTTTTAGTGGTTCACCAATACCGGCCATGTCTGGTCGATTTTTTACAACCCAATCAACCAGAGAATACTCTGCATGTTTTCCGTCTGGATGCACCAAAAGACCTGATGGTTTATCAATCACCATCAGGTGTTCATTTTCAAGGAGAATTGTTGGCTCTAATTGATTCATAATATCAGTATGCATAAGGAGTTTGTTTTTGCAAAATAAAAACTACTACACAAAAGTCTGTGCAGTAGTTACCTAGGTTATTATGCCAAAATAAGGTGTCTGTATTTTTCAGCAATTACTTTCAACTCTGATTTAAACTCTTTTGCAGATATTTTTCTTTCAGATCTCTTTTTTTCTAAGATAACACCTTCTTCGGTTTCTAACAAAATGTGTAGAGCCTGTAAAAAGGGTAATGTTTTTTGAGTTTCAAGTTCTGCTACATTTTCATCAATCTTGGTAACTCCTAGGGTTTCTTCAAATTCTCTGTTGTTATTCATAATATTTACATTTACATCAAAATCTATAATAAACAAAAATTGGTAATTTGTCAATACCTATTTTTTGAATACCGTTTCGGTGATTGATAATACCTCTCCATCTAGATTTTCGGCATGATATACCAGATCGATTTGGTTATATTTTTTTTCTAGAATTTGGATCATTTTATCTTGCTTGCTTTTAAGCCATGCAGTCAACCAATTAAAAAATAATTGTATAGAGCCTTCGTTTTCAGGAGAAAACTCTTCAAAATCTTCTCTAAAATATCCAAGTCGGTAAAAATTGTTTATTTCATAAGCAAACGATAGAGTTGTTTCTGCAAAACCTTTTGATTCTTTTTCAAGAACTTCGTAAAAATAACCAACTAGATCATTATTTACATTACTATTATCACTATTTTTTTCTTGTAAATTAATAAATTGAGAAATTTTTGATTCAATGTTTATTACTGAATCAAGATATTTTTCTTTAAACTGTTCATAGTATTCACGTAAATCTTCATTATTTGAATCTTCAATCTTCATAGCATCATCAAAAGTGATTTGATTTTGATTAAAATATTTATGTAAATATTCTTTTTGCTCTGTTAAAAATAAACGTTGTCCGTTGAAAATATCTTGAACTTCTTTTGATTGTTTTGTAAAATATTTATTATCCTTATTTAATGTCTTTACTTGAACTAACCTTAATGTTTTCTCTTCTGGTATTTCCTCAAAAAAATCAATTTTATACATTGCGTCAGTTAAATTATTTAAACCAATTAAATGTTTATTTTCTATGCGTTTAGCATTTTCTTTTAGAATATTAGTAATTACTTTGGCTTCTATTTTTGCGCCGTTTACCCAATTTTTAACATCTGCAGATTTTCCTTCAAACCCACCTCGGATGATTCGTTCTTTTTCTTCTTTTGAGCTATCTCTTCCTATTTCCATATTAGAGCTGACAAATACTTTTGTAAGGTAATTCTGCACTGATGCTTTCTGATATTGGATTATTCCACCTTTTTCTCCGGCTATGTCTTGAACTTTAAAAAGTTCATTAATATTTTTTAAAATAGTTTCCGAACTAATTTTAGTAGGAAGTTCTTGTTCTATATCTTTTATTTGATTTTGATCAAGGATTGCCAGATTAAAAACACTATTACCTATTTTTCGTTTATTGATTCTAGGATGTAAAAATTCAAATATATTATTTCCGACTGTCATATATAGAGATATTACCACCTCTTGATTTCCCTGTCACGCACTGGTATAGTTCAGCTGTCTCCGGAATTCCCCTTGTAGTTCAATGGATAGAACAGGAGACTTCTAAGCTCTTAATAGAGGTTCGATTCCTCTCGAGGGGACAATAATTATTAACTAACTACTTTTTATATATGGGATTTGAAGGAATGAATGATGATATTTTTGGAGGTAACGAACGTGCAAAAGATTTAAATAAATCTGACATTGATGGTTCCACTTTTTTTGATGAAAACGAAAGTCGTCATGGTGGTTCGCATGTAGATGAGGCAACCGGTAAAGCATATAATAATGATCGTGACATGGACGCAGAATCACCTGAAATGAATACAGTAAGGGAAACTACTTTTTCTAATGACGACCTTAATAACCCAGAAGATCCTGCGATACAATTATTGCGAGAAAAATTCAAGAATGATCCTGATGCATTACGTGAAATGGGATTATTATAGAAATAAAAAAGTAGATATTTGACAAATATCTACTTTTTGTTATAATATGAAAAACAAACAAAATGGGAAAAGGTTGTATTTCAATTCATTCTCCGGAATTCAAAGAATTCAAGAGAATATGTGGTTGTAAAACTTGTGATTGTGATGCATTTTCACAAGACAGCTATCACAAAGGATGTCACACCTATGAGCTTTTTGATCAAGAAAAAGATTCTTCAAATTCAAACGAAAGTGGAGGTATCTATGACGAATCAGAAGGTCCCTTAGTAAGAGGTAAGCACAAAAAAAATGAAGAAAGTGGTATGAGTATGGAAGAATTTGAATTTCTTCATATGCAGACCTAATAAAAAGCACTTCCTAACCATAGGTGCTTTTTTCATTAATTGCTTGCAATTTCGTATAATTTTAGTAGTATAGGAATTACCAAACGGTGCGGGCGATTAGCTCAGTTGGTAGAGCAACTCATTTACACTGAGAAGGTCAGGGGTTC
>CAZSCW010000026.1:0-6742 GCA_964605495.1 uncultured Candidatus Saccharibacteria bacterium | reverse complement strand
AAAAAACATGTTCAAAAACTACAATAAAAACCTCTTTTCGAGGTTTTTATTGTAGTTTTTGCATAATCTGGAACAATGGCATGAGCTCTGGTCCATATTGTGCCAGTTTATGCTGATACTTTTGCATAATAACTTGTGAAAGCATTGCTTCATTACCACCCTTTTTCACATGTTCTTCGATTTCTTTTTGAATCGTTTCAAACAATTTTTTTAGTTCTGGATTGTCCTCGATTTTTTTCATTGCTTGTAATAATTCTGGATTTTTATCAATCATATCAGCAATCTGATCTGCTTGATCACCTGATACACCACCTTTCCATTTTAAAGCTTGTTTTAATAAGAATTTTTTGATCATATAGTTATTTATATAACATAATCTGTGTTAAAATAAAAGTATGCCCCGATCCGAACAACTCCTTGAACTGCATAAAAAATACCACACAGAAAATAAGTGCGAGTTAAAGAAAACAGCAACACAGCCCGTGTTTGGAAATGGAAACCCGGATTCTGAGATTGTATTCATTGGCGAAGCGCCTGGAAAAAAGGAAGACGAGACAGGTATTCCGTTTGTCGGTGCCGCTGGAAAATTCTTGGCAGAAATGCTCGCATCAATCGGGATGAAACGTGAAGACATCTATATCACCAATATTGTAAAATATCGCCCACCAGAAAACCGTGATCCGACACTTCTTGAAAAAGAACAGTGTGCAGATTGGTTGCGCGCAGAACTCGAACTTATTAAACCAAAATTAATTGTGTTTTTAGGGCGACATTCGATGAACCACTTCTTCCCTGATTTAAAGATTTCTGATGCCCATGGAAAGTTAATTCAAACTAAACTACACGATTTCCCTACTACCAATTTTTTACCACTATATCATCCAGCCGCAGCATTATATAACGGCGGATTACGCAATGAACTGTTAAAAGATTTTAAAAAAATCCCTAGGATTTTGAAGAAAATAAAAAAATAAAAAAACAATGATGTATCATTGTTTTTTTACTTAATAAAAATAAAATAAATTATAATAAGAAAAGGAAGTAAAAATAAAAAACAACCACATCCATTCGCAAAATCTTTTTTACAGCCTAAATTTTGATTCTTATCATCAGTTTGTAGAAATCCTTTTTCTTCATAAAAATTAAAAGGGTTACCAGTCATCATTTTATCGTTATTTGGAAAAATATCTTTAAAAAATAACATATTTTATATTTTTTATATTAGAAAAATCAATTTAAATACACAATACCACATAAATAGAAATTTTCAAGTAAAATAAAAAACACCAGTATAGTGTTTTTTATTTTTGTTTGCGGAAAGGGTTTAACAACCAAACTTTTGAAATCGGTAAAATTGAAAGGAAATATTTTAAGTCGATTATTTTACGTAACATTGATGATAATTTTCCTGAAATCACAATATTACCAACCTTTGTAATTGACCATCCGTGCCCTACCCCAATATTATAAGCTACAGGTTTTGGCTTGTAATCCTGTGTAATTTTTCCTTTTAATTTATTTGTGATCACTTGTGCAATATACGCACCATCATGAATTGCAGTCTGTGCCAATCCTGCAAATTGTGTGTCAGCAATATCACCTGCAACAAAACAGTCTGGATACTGATCAATTCCAAGGTTTTTATTTACCGTGATTCTGTTTTTCTTTTGTAACACAATATTTGGAATTTTTTTAACCAAATCATTTCCTATTGTTCCCGCTGTCCAAATTAATGTTTTTGCACCTAATGTCATATCAGCCAGCGCCACAGTCCATGAGCCCTGTTTCATTAATTGACGATTACATAAAATATTTACACCGAGCTTTCGTAATCGTTTCGTTGCAACATCTTGCACTTTTTGAGGCATCATACCCAAAACCGCTGTGGAACCTTCGATAAGGTCAACGGTCACAAATGATTCCACTAGATCATATTGTTTGCATAAATGTTTTGTATAGGTTGCAAGTTCCCCTGCCAAATCTACTCCGTTTGGTCCAGCACCGACAACTACGAAATGTAACCCTACAACACAATCTGCAATATCTTTGGTATTACCACAATGTTTATCAAATAAATCGTTTACGTGTGTTCGAAGTTTTTTTGCATCAGTTGTATTTTGAAACGGAAATGCCATTGCTGCTAATCCCTCGATCCCAAAAAAGGTAGACTGTGCACCTAATGCAAGCACTACATAATCCCCGGATACTGTATTACCAGATTCCAACGTAACTGTTTTTGTAGCTAAATCGCATGCAGTAACTTTTTCAATAACCAGTGTTACGGAACGATTACTGAATATATCCGCCAATGGCAACATATGATATGGAACAGGTCCATTTATTGATAAATATCCATGTAATGCTGGGTAATATTCAAAATTTGGACGATCTGAAATTAATATAATTTCAAGATCGTTTGCTTTGTGTTTTTTTGATAGATCTAAAGCTGTTTGAATTCCAGCAAATCCACCTCCGATAATAATAACTTTTTTTGGTGTCATATGGTGACAATTATATCATATTTTGTTTTGATACGCTGTATTTTATGCTATACTGGTCAACAATTCTAACCAAACTATCTGGTAACTGTATCAGTAAGATTTTTGGTTCTGGATCGTCTTATTCTATGAACCGTTCTGACCATTATGAAAAAAGCTTTATAGAGCTCTATAATCAATATTCCGATGATATTTTTCGGTTCTGTTTTGTACGTCTACGTGATCGGGAAAAAGCACTTGACGCAACACAGGATATATTTTTTAAGCTATGGAATGAAAATATAAAGGATCCACAGAAATTTGCAGAAATACAGTACATCCGAGCGTTTCTCTTTCGTATAGCCAGAAATACAATTATTGACATGACCCGAAAGAAAACATCAACACCTTTATCATTTTTGGCAAAATCATTTGATAACCAGGATGTATCAAATATAGAACCTGTAGAGATAGCTAATTCTGGATTAAATCCTGAACAGCAACATATGGCCAAAGAGCTTATAGAACACCTTGATTTATTAGATGGTCATCATCGTGAAATATTAACCTTTAGGTTTATGCACGATATGACTATCCCAGATATTGCAGAAATCCTGCAAATATCAGAAAATGCAACCTCTGTTCGTATCCATCGCGCACTGGAGCATGCACGCGTTAAACTCGCCCATTTGTATGAATAATTTTACCCCTAACAATCTATTCTCTGTATTCAAAGAAATTAAACTCACCCAAAATGAGAAAAATTCTATTCGTTTACAAGTATCCCAATACATGCGTCGTCGACCTATTGGTTCACGATCAAGTTTTTTTGTATTTCGCTATGCTAGCATAGTTGCTTTTGCGTTGGTATTATTTGTTAGTTCTGGTAGTTTAATTGCATTAGCATCACAAGGATCTCTTCCTGGAAAAACACTATACAGTGTAAAACGAGCAACTGAAGAACTAAAAAAAGTAACCCTTGGAACTCCTGCAAAAAAAGCATCATATGAACTTGCTTTAATTGATAAACGATTCTCTGAAACTAATGAACTAATTTCAAAACAGTCATTAACCACAAAAAACGAAGCAATCATCATTAGTGCAATAAAGCAACATACTGATGATTTCAAAAAAGAAACAAATCAATTAGCAATCAACGATCCTGCAGAGGCATTATCATATAATGCAAAATTAACTAATACCTTAAAAACAGGAACCCATATATTACTTGCGCTTTCTCACCAGCAAAATCAAGTACTAGCAAAAGCTGATTCTGTATCACCAAGCACATTAGTACTCGCTGCGTACGCAAGTGCTGAGAAAATTACTGCAGAAAAAAAACAATTAGAATCTATGGTTGTTTCTGATAATAATATTGCAACGGTTAGAACTGCAGAGAAAAAATACTCTGAAACACTCGCGTTACTTGCAAAACAAAATATTCAGCCCGTTACTGTTAGTGAAACTACTACAGTAGCAACAACACCAGTAGATGAAACACCTGTCGCAGCAGCTACTTTTGCAAAAATGGCAGCTCCTATTGCAGAAGATTTAAAAACAGAACCAGCTGTAACTTTAACAACAGAACAAGTATCGACCAGTAACTTACAAAAACTAGTAAATGATTTACGTGATGCGTACAATGCAAAAGAATACGCAAAAGTAGTTATCATTGCAGAAGAAATTCAACAACAACTAGCAGATGAAAAGAAAATTAAGGAAGCTGAAGAAACTTATAATGTAACTATTCCGGCAATTGAACAAAAAACTCCTATTGAGGAAATCAAAACTGATAGTGACACTGTTTCTACCAACAAAACTTCAACCGAAGAATCACAAGAGGTACCACAAAAACTATAATAAAAACATCTCAATTGAGATGTTTTTATTTGTCTAAAATCAAAAAATATCTATACTGATAACTATGGAACCGAAGCCGCAAGATATCTTTGTATTGGTGCCAGACATTAACGAAGATGATAAAGCAATAATTACTAAAGCTTTTGATTTTTCAAAAAAGGCACACAAAACACAAGAAAGAAATAGTGGTGAACCTTACTTCAACCACCTTTTTGAGGTGGCTCGTCATCTCGCACGAATGAATGCAGACCCAGTAACTATTGCAGCTGGCTTATTACATGATGTACTGGAAGACACCAATGTAACGGAAGAAGAATTAATCAAAGAGTTTGGTAATGAAATTGTTTTTTTGGTACAAGGTGTAACCAAACTTGGACATTTAAAATATAAAGGAGTTATTCGCCATGCTGAATCATTGCGTAAATTTTTTATTGCAAGTGCTCATGATATCCGTGTAGTAATTATCAAACTTGCAGACCGACTCCATAATATTTCAACATTGGAACATATTCCAAAAGACAAACAACAACGTATCGCAATTGAAACACTTGAAATCTATGCTCGACTTGCAGACAGGTTAGGAATGGGAAATATTAAATCACAATTAGAAGATATGGCGTTCCCATATGCATATCCAGAAGAATTTGAAAAAGTAACAACATTATTAAAAGATTACACATCATTTACGGAACCACATCTTGCACAAGTCGCCGCGACCTTAAAAGAAGAATTAACCATCCTGGAAGCTGATGTAACTAGACTCGATTATCGAGTAAAACATTTGTATAGTTTATGGCAAAAATTAAAGGATAATGATTATGACATCACTAAAATTTACGATATATTAGCCCTTCGTATATTAGTTCCAACCGTTAGTGATTGTTATCACGCACTCGGTATCATCCATGGTCTCTATAAACCCCTTCCTGGGCGTTTCAAGGATTATATTGCCCTACCAAAACCAAATGGATACCGATCGCTACACACGACTGTTTTCGACGGAACTGGTGAAATAGTTGAAATTCAAATTAGAACTGAAGGAATGCATCACGAGGCTGAATATGGAATCTCATCTCACTTATACTATAAAGAGATTGGGAAAAACAAAGACGAAAAAACAACCTTGAAAAATATTAAAAAATCAAACTGGACAAAGGAATTACTTGAGGCTCAACAAAATTTAGAAAATCCAGAGGATTTCCTAAAACATTTACATTTAGATTTCTTTGAAAAACGAGTATTCGTCTATACACCAAAGGGTGATGTGATCGAATTACCCGAAGGGTCCAGCACTATTGATTTTGCTTATGCAATCCACTCGGATATTGGTAATCATATTTCTGGAGCAAAAATTAACGGAAAAATGGTTTCAATTGATACACAATTACAACGTGGTGACGTAGTTGAAATAATGCATAACGAACGACAAAAACCAAACCGTAAGTGGTTAGATATGTGTAAGACTACCTTTGCTAAAACTCATATTCGTAAATTCTTAAAAGAAAAAGGCGGCATGATGGATAAAATGTTATTACGATAAAATAGTACCTATGAAAACTTCTATTATCTATTATATAAAACTTACTCTCGTGTTCCTGGCTTTTGTAATTTTATTATTCCATATTCAAGATTCATTATCGTTGGTAGTAGTACCTATTATTTTGTTATATCTAATTCTTGGATTTTGGTTTGGTAAAATTACCTGTAGTATACATTCAAAAAATAAAGGTTTTTGGGTTACCTCTTCCCTGTTTGTATTTCTAAACTTCTTTCATTCTCTTATTGATGGAGTTACACTGACCAACCTATCTGCTGTATATAAAAACATAGCAATTTATTCTCATGAATTATTGCGACAACCGGCTCTGTATATTATTTTTTGGTCAATGCTCCAACCTTTTACCAAAAATAATACAACAAAGGCCATAGTCGCACTTGTTTCAATTACCGGAGTTTGGATGATTGGTATGTATACTGGAACAATGCTGGGAAACTCGCTCCAAGAATTACACATTAATGGTATATTCTTTGAACTATCAATATTCATTTTTATTGGTGATATTATCCATCATCTCTATGATGAATTTCCTGGTAGAAAACATGTACACTAAAAACAAGAACCCTCTTTACTTTTTTCATTATTTTATTAGAATGTAAAGGTTGCAAAAAACGGTCTTTTGACTATAATTAGTCTGGACTGTTCTTAGATATTGATACGTAACTTGGTCTGGTTTTACTCGACCAAATGACATATCAGCGAACCAAAGTATGTTCATGAATTTATTCATGTTGTACACCAGGGTTGCCCTGGTTTGATAAGGTTCGCGCTTGGGCCCTTAGCTTAGTTGGTAGAGCGCCTCACTTGCACTGAGGAGGTCAGCGGTTCGAATCCGCTAGGGTCCACT
>CAZSCW010000025.1:0-6980 GCA_964605495.1 uncultured Candidatus Saccharibacteria bacterium | reverse complement strand
ATTAATCCTGATTTGTTGATTGTGGAGCCTAATATAGACAATGCAACACTAAACGTAATTAGCCGAGTTGATGATCCTGAATTTGTAAAAGAAATAGAAAGTGTTGATGTTACTAATGTTACTGTTTCAATTTCTGATTATAATGATCCTGCATTACTGATATATCTAACACATCAACAAGGTTTAGCTGGTGGATCTGCAATTTTATGGGCCGCAAAAAAGGGTTATTCTTCGGTTCCTATTCCTAACCCTTTTATTAAAACAATACCCTCGTCAAAATATGGTGGCGCTGATATGATTAATAAAAATATGAGGGCAAATGCACCTCTGGGTGATTATAAAAAAGTTACCGGACAAAATAACCTTACACCTTCTGGTTTTGTTATTTATTGGAGTAAAAAAGTAAAAGGATTTAAGGCAGAGGTTGGATCAGTTCCACAAAATCATGCCGACGCAATACAACAAGCGTCAGTACGAACAGGGATTGATAGTATAACCCTTAAAACTGTTTGTATGATTGAATCATATCGTTGTACGAAAGCAAATGCTGTTAATAAGTACGGATATTCTGGATTATTTCAATTAAGTGCCGATGTGTTCAAACAGTTTGGAGAAGGAGGTTCAATTTTAGACCCTTATAAAAATGCCTATGCAGGAGCAAGATATGGTATATATAATTTAAAAGGCCTTGAAAAAAATAAATCAAAAATATAAAACATTCACTTTTGGTGAGTGTTTTATTATGATATACTATTTGCACATGGATCCTCGTGGTAAAAGATTATTAACAATTGCAGCAATAGTAATTCTATTGTTTTTAGGTATTACTGCATATTTTATATTTTTCAAAAAAACTACACCAACACAGGTTGTTGATATTAATGGAAACTTAGTTCCTTTTGATCAGCGTTCGAACCAAATTCAACAATTACCTGTAGTGGGTGACAACAGTCAAACACCTGTTGAACAATTAAATTCTGAAGAAATACCTACTTCTGCTAGTTCTCGGGAACGATTAAGAAAAATTACTTCTTTTCCAGTTTCAGGGTTTGTTTCATTTCTTATAAATAGTACAAAAACAGAAACAACTGTCGACCCAAAAACACAAAAAGAAATAACGGTAAATAAACCAATAACTATTCACCATGTACGTTATAACGATCAACGAACGGGACATATTTTTGACGGTATTATTACTGATGAATCAATATTAAACACAAAAATAACAAAAACTGATTTACCATCTGCGGAGGAACTTTATTTTGATAGATCTGGAAATATTGGTTACTTGCGTTATGAAAAAAACAGTAGTATCGAAACCTTTAAATTAATTATCCCGCCACCACCTACACTTCCAAAATATTGTAATTATGTAATTGTGCCAGATTTAAAAATATCATCAAAAGGCGATCCTGTTAAAGATTTGCAATCATATCTTAATCTAAAGTTAAATCTACAAAAAAAGGTTGATGGTGCTTTTGGAAAAGGAACAGCGGATTTGGTAAAACAGGTTCAAAAATTATTTTTAGTTCCAACAACAGGAATAATTGATGAACCTACACGAACTGCAATTAATTTAGAATGCGATACTATCCGACAAGAAATTCAAAAGAGTCTAGACGATCCTGTTAATTTGAAGGGAAGTGTGGTGACTGGATATTTGTCACAATTAGCAAAAAATAATAATGAAAATAGTTTATTTTATCTATTGAGAACAGGAGGAAAAACAAAAGGATATCTCCAATCATTTGAAAGTAATATTGGAAATGAAATATTCAACTCATCATTTAATGAGTGGATGCCTCAATTTGTAAATAAAAACCTTATTACATTGACTACTTATGCATCTGCGGTAGCTGATGGATATATGTATGGAATTAATCCTGAAACTAAAACTTTTTCAAAACTATTAGGCCCTTACCAAGCGTTAACTACCTTAACAAGTCCTGATGGGACAAAGGTTTTGGTAGAATTTACAGAAAATGAACGATTAACAACTAAAATCATCAACTTAAACACTGGTACTGCAAAAACACTTCCTTTTGTAACATTACCAGAAAAATGTTCATGGTATTCAAGTGATCAATTGTTCTGTGGAATTCCAAAAGGTTTCACTACAGCAACATATCCAGATGATTGGTATAAAGGAAATGTAGGATTTTCTGATGTTCTTTGGAGTTATACTGTATCAACGGGTCGTTCAGTACAGATTGCAACACCAAAAGAATCTCTGGATGTGTTCCGTATGGAATCATATCCAGATGTTGGTTATCTATTCTTTATGAATAAGAATAATTATGAACTATGGTCATATAGAATTGGAGGAGACGATTAAAAAAACCACCTATACGGTGGTTTTTTGTTGTAGTTGTTTATTAATCCAATACTCTTGAATAATCATAAATACATTACTGGTAACCCAGTATAACGCTACGGCCGCTGGAACAACTGCTGCAAAAAATGTAATCATGATAGGAAGACTGTATTTCATAGTTTTCTGCATGTTTTCCATCATAGCAGTTTGCATATCAGGTGTTGTAGTTGGTGTTGTTATATTGTTTTGAAGCGTTGGTGATAATTTTAGTTGGAAAAATTGGGTAATTCCTGCTGCAAATGCTACTAATATACTTTTACTGGTCATATTAAGACCTAAAAACAGATTTGATAAATGTTCAGGTACATGAACAAATGAATAGAGCATGGTTGGATCGACTGAAACACCTTGAAGGAAAACTTGGTACAATCCAATAATAATTGGTAACTGAATTAAAAGTGGTAAACAACCGGATAGTGGATTAGTGTTGTGCTCCTTGTATAATTCCATTATTTTTTTTGTTTGTTCTGTGGAATCTGGGTGTTTCTTTTTAATATCATCAATCAGTGGTTGAATCTTTTTAATAGCAATCTGATTTTTGGTGGTTGAATATGAGAAGGGAAGTAAAATTAGTTTGACCAATATAGTCATTACAACAACAGATAAACCAATATTTCCCCATAGAAACGAAGTAAGAAAGACTAATACATTAGTAAGTGGTAAAAAAACGAAGGTATGGAACATAGAATGTCATTATAGCATATAATTACAAAAGCTCATCAACTCCACCAGGGTTACCTCCATGACATCTTGAAATTCTTTTTAATCCAAGCCAAGTACCTTTAAATAACCCATATTTATCAATAGCTTGTAGGGTATATACAGAACAAGTGGGATGAAATCGACAAGAAGAAGGAAATAAAGGTCTTAAAATGATTTGATATACTCTTATTAATAAAATACCTATTTTTTTAGGTAATAAAACTAAAAATTTAAGTGTTTTTCGCATATTTTTTAGAAAGTTGATCAATTATATAACCAATGTCTTTTAAAAGCTCCTGCTGTGCATTTTGGCGTTCTAAAACACTGTTTCCAAAAGGAAGTGCTTTGCACATAATAAAAACTAGAATCTTTTTAGGTATTTTCCCTGTATTTTCCTTAATTACACGGTAAACAGTTCGTCTAATTAGATTTCTATGTATAGATTTTTTCGCATATTTTTTAGAAATAGTAACTGCAGATTTAAAATCTGCATCTAGAATAGGGGATGAAACAATAACACGAAAATAGGTTCCCTGTATTGATGGGCCCTTTAAAACAAGTGGGAAGTATTTTTTTTGAATCCTAAACTCTTTTTTAATCATATATATAGTGTATCAGGTAATAATAGATAGTAAAAAAGCCTTAATTATAAGGCTTTTTAGATCATTATACCGCGAGTTTTGCACGTCCTTTTCGGCGTCGGTTGCGGATAGTGTTTCGTCCACTGGTAGTTGCTTGGCGAACCAAAAAACCATGGGTTGTTTTTCGTTTTTTAACTTTAGGTTGGTAGGTTACAGACATAGATAGGAATATAATACATGAAAAACAAGATTATGCAAGCCTTTGACAAACTTTAAAATAATTAGTTATCCACGTTTTCAACAGGCTATACACAGGGAAAACCACTCTTTTCAATTTCCCATTACTATTAAAACACGGTATACTGTGGATATCTTAATTATTAGTAGTAAATTAGTACCCTTTGACGTATATGCAGGATATTCACAACCTTTGGGAAACAGTACTCGCAGAAATAGAACTTGCTGTTTCTAAAGCAAATTTTACTACTTGGTTTAAAAACACTTACGCAGTCAAGGAAGAAGACGGTGTGTTTTTTGTAGGTGTTCCAAATGAATTTATAAAAGATTGGTTAGCAACAAAATTTAGCCGTGAAGTTTTAAAATCAATACGTAATCATAAAGAAAGTGTTCGTTCTGTTGAATTTATTATTGCTAAAAAACCTAATAAACCAGTACCTGTTCAGCAACAAAACCTTGAACAAGAGAAAAAGGAATCTGAAGGATTACAAGAACTTCCTTTAGATCACATGGTTCCAAAGAAAAATAATTTAAACCCAAAATATACATTTGAAACGTTTATTATTGGGCCATTTAATGAAATTGCATATTCAGCATCACAGGCAGTTATTAAAAAACCAGGATCATTCAACCCATTATTTATTTATGGCTCTACTGGGATTGGAAAAACTCACTTAATTCAGGCAACAGGGAACGCTTTGATTGAAAAATTTCCAGGATTAAATATTTATTATACTAGTTCTGAAAAATTCCTTATGGATTATGTTCAGGCATTGCAATCAAACCGTATTAATCAGTTCAAAGAAAAATATAGAACATATGATGCATTAATTATGGATGATATTCAATTCTTTTCTGGAAAAGATAAAGTACAGGAAGAATTATTCCATTTGTTTAATATATTACATGAAAAAAATAAACAAATTATTTTTTCATCAGATAAACACCCAAACTATATTATAGGTCTGGAAGATCGTTTAAAATCAAGGTTTTCTGCTGGAATGATCATTGATATAGCACGACCTGAATATGAATCACGAATTGCTATTCTACAAGCCAAATTAAAGCAAAATAATTTTGTATTATCTGAAGAGTCACTTGATTACATTGCGAGCCATGTAGAGGGTAATATTCGCGAATTAGAGGGTATTATAAATACTCTTATCATGCAGATAGAATTACGTAAAAGAGAATTAAATATCCAAGAAATTAAATTACTTATAAAAAACAATATAAAACCAAAGAAAAATATATCCTTGGAGGATATTGTAAAAGTAGTGGCTCATTTTTATAATCTTGAAGAGTCATCCATGTATGAAAAAAATAGACGTAAAGAAATTGTAGAAGCTCGACAGGTTGCAATGTATATATTACGAGAAGATTATAATATATCATTTCCACATATTGGAAAAAAATTAGGTGGACGTGATCACACAACGGTAATGCATTCTTATGAAAAAGTTACACGTGAACTTACAGAAGATCCAAATCTAATTCATGATATTGAACAAATTCGTGCAATGCTCCAAACATAATTATTATGTGGAAAAAGTGTTAATAGTTAGTTAATAGATCTGTGTATAGATTTTGGATTTTAAAATTTAACCATGTGGAAAAATAATTTCACAAAAATTAATTTTATTTTAAAAATTTTTATCCACATAGTTAATCAATAAAAAAACCTTTATATAATATAAATAAATTTTAATTCCACTGTTTCCACAGGTCTAATAATAATTACATTGTATTTTAAAATTAAAAATAAACTATAACTACTATGAAATTTGAATGCTCACATGAAAAAATATTTTCTGCAATTTCAAAAGCAGAGAAGGTAACAGGAAAACATCCAACTTTACCTGTTCTTTCGTGTATTTTATGTATTGCATCTACTGATGGGAAAGTTATTTTTAGATCAACAAACCTACATACTGGAATAGAAATTACTATTTCAGCAAAAGTTGAACATGCTGGAATATGTGCATTGCCTGGAAATTATTTTCTACAAGTATTATCAGGTATTTCATCTGCTGAAACGGTATTATGTGAAACAGAAGGTGATGTTTTTCATATAAACACTAAAAAATCACGAACTAAACTTAAAACTCTGGCAGTGGATGATTTTCCAGAATTACCAAAGAAAAATAACGATGAAATGGAAATAGTATTACCAATCAATGATTTCCTTACAGGAATCAAATCAGTTATCTTTTCCGGATCAAACAGTGATATAAAACCTGAATTATCAAGTATTTATATTCATGGAAAGGAACAAAATATTTATTTTGTAGCAACAGACGCATTTCGCCTTGCTGAAAAGAAAATTCCATTTAAAAAGGCTGATGATATAAATTCATTTTTGCTTCCCATTAAAAATGCTCAAGATATTCTAAAAACCCTTTCAGAATCAGATGAAGATATTACTATTTCAGTAAATGATCATCAGATTTATCTGCAAACCCAGAATATTTTCATTACTGCTCAGTTAACTCATGGAAATTTTCCGGATTATACGAAAATCATTCCAAGTAGTCATACAACACAGGTAATTATATTAAAAAATGATATGGTTCAATTATTAAAAACTATTCCATTATTTTCAAATCATTACCATCATATCACTATGGGTGTGAATCCTACAGATAAAACAGTGTTGTTTCATGCAGAAAATACAGGAGTAGGTGAAATTCATACAACTCTTGATGCAGTAATTGAAGGAAATGAAATAGAGGTTGGATTGAATGCAAAATACATTCAGGACGGTTTATCTATTATCCAAAGTGATTCATTATATTTTGAATGGTTAGATATTAAAAAACCACTTGTTATTCGTGGACAATATGATACTAGTTTTCTATATCTGGTTATGCCAATGAATAGAAATTAATATGGCTGATTTTTCATTATTATTTCAAAAATTTTTAAAAGCAGTACCAATAGAAACTGTGGTGAGAGATTTTTTAATGGAATACCTAAAAAATAATCATTCAATTGATTTACATAGAAATGTAATTCAGATTCAAAAGAATAATATTATTTTAAATATTTCACCTATTATTAAAACAAAATTAAATCCACATAAATCA
>CAZSCW010000024.1:0-7206 GCA_964605495.1 uncultured Candidatus Saccharibacteria bacterium | reverse complement strand
AACGAATTATTGCAGTTATCTTATTATTACTAGCCGGTGGAATTGGTTTTTTGGTATATAAAACAGAAATGGACAAGTCAAAGACATTTCAGTTAGGACTCGATTTATCAGGGGGAACTCATTTGGTATATAACGCAGATGTTTCATCAATCCCACCAACACAACTAACTGATGCATTGTCAGTATTGCGAGAGGTGATCGAAAAACGTGTAAATGGACTGGGTATTAGTGAAGCAACTGTTACTAATGAAACTACAACTTTAACAGGAACTCGAGAATATCGATTAGTGGTAGATTTACCAGGAGTTACTGATGTTAAAAAAGCTCTTGATATTATTGGTCAGACTCCAGTACTTGAATTTAAAACAGAAAACCCTGATTATGATCCAAGTAAACCTCAGAAACCATTAGTGATTAATGCGAGTATGATTAAAAATGGAACATTGGATTTAACTTCGGCACTTGATAAAGTTGGGCCGTATGTTTCAACAGGATTGACTGGTCAATATTTAGATCATGCAACATTAGAATTTAATTCAACTACAGGACAACCAATTGTAGCTCTTCAGTTTAACGAAGAGGGCGCAAAGAAGTTTGCAGAAATTACAAAAAATAATGTTGGTAAAACAATTGCTGTATTTTTGGATGGATCAGTAATTGAAGCTCCAACAGTAAACGAAGCAATAACAGGAGGTAAAGCTGTTATCAATGGAAACTTTACACCAGAGAGTGCTCGTAAATTACGGGACCGATTAAATTCAGGGGCACTTCCAGTTCCGGTAACATTGCTTTCAACAGAAAGTATCGGACCAACATTGGGTGCTGACGCACTCCACGCAGGAGTTCGTGCTGGTATTATCGGATTACTCGCAATTGTATTATTACTTGTATTTTGGTATCGACTACCAGGATTTATTGCAGCTATTTCACTTTTGGTTTATTCATTATTCATGTTGTTTTTATTCAAATATATTCCAGTAACATTAACGTCTGCTGGAATTGCTGGATTTATTATTTCACTTGGTATGGCAGTGGATGCTAATATTTTGATTTTTGAACGAATGAAGGAAGAATTAAAAGCTGGAAAACAATTATCAGAGGCAGTATCTGATGGTTTTGCTCGAGCATGGAATTCAATTCGTGATGGAAATATTTCAAGTATTATTTCCGCGTTAATTCTTGCTTGGTTTGGTACAACTTTGATTAAAGGTTTTGCGATTACATTTGGATTAGGGGTATTAGTTTCTATGGTTACCGCTATGACTGTCTCAAAAGTATTTTTGAAAGTTATTGCAGGAAATCACACAGGTCGAATTAAACGATTTTTATTCTCAAGTGGTTTTTCTAAATAATATGTTTATCTTACGACACAAAAAAATATTTTTCATATTTTCCATTTTATTGGTTTTGGTTTCTGTAGTTGGAATCGCATCAAAAGGGTTCAACTGGGGGATTGATTTTACTGGTGGATCAACATTGGAAATTGAATATGCTAATGTTGTCCCAACATTTGATCAGGTTCAGGCAACTGTGAAAACAGTCATTCCTGAGGCATCAGTTCAAAAAATTGGAGAAAAAGGATTTTTGATTCGAACATCAGTACTTTCTCAATCTGATAAAGATACATTCCTTAAAAATATTGGTTCAACAGGAGAATTTACAGAAAAACGATTTAATACTATTGGTCCATCAATCGGGAAGGAATTACGAACCAAATCACTCGTTGCAATTATTTTAATTTCAATTGCAATTACATTATTCGTAGCGTTTGCATTTCGTTCTATTTCACAACCAATTGCATCATGGAAATACGGTGTGATTGTTATTGCAGTATTGTTCCATGATATTCTGATTCCTGCTGGGTTCTTTGCTTGGTCAGGAACACAGGTAGATACATTGTTTGTGGTTGGTATTTTAACCATCCTTGGTGTTTCGGTGAACGACACTATTGTAGTGTTTGATCGAATCCGAGAAAATCTAAAACGATTTTATCATGGTAAAAATGCGTTGCCGTTTGCAGAAATTATTGGAAAAAGTATTTCTGAAACATTTACACGATCATTAATGACATCGGTAACAGTATTACTTGCGATTCTTGCATTGGTTGTATTTGGTCCAGAAAGTACACGGACATTATCAGTGACTATGTTTTTGGGAATGTTTTTTGGGACATATTCATCAATATTTATTGCTGCACCATTGTTAGTTGTTTGGAATAATCGCCAATCAAAAAAATAGAATTTTTATATTAAAAAACAACCATAGGAAACTAGGGTTGTTTTGTTTTAGATAACTCGCTTGTCAAAAATAAAATTGTTGCCAATTTTCTTTCAGCCAGTTCAATATCTGTTTTGTCTATTCGTATTTCTAATTTATTTAAGTCTAATACATGACAAGTTGGCTGAATCAGATTTCTGATCCGTGCATCCAAACCTTCCTTTTTAAGCATTTCAAGTTGCTCTGCTTTCTCTTCGTCAGATAGTTCGATATTTTTCATGGAGTTGTTTTTATATATTACACATTTATTTATATAGTTGTCAACTAATAATAAACCATGGTATTATAGTAGCAGTACCGAGTGTCAGCTCGTACACAATTTTAATTACTTTATTTTAAATTATATGATGATACTTTGGATTATTTTAGCAGTGGTTGCAGTGTTAATTATTTGGGTTATTGGAACCTATAATCATTTTGTAACTTTAAAAAACCGCGCAGCAGAAGCTTGGGCAGATATTGAGGTGCAATTAAAACGTCGTTACGATTTGATTCCAAATCTTGTAAATACTGTAAAGGGGTATGCAACCCATGAATCTGGGACATTAGATGCAGTTATTAAAGCCCGAAACACTGCGATGCAATCTATGTCTGGTGCAAACCCAGAACATGCAGCAGCAGAATCAGCGCTATCTGGAACATTGAAATCAATTTTTGCATTGTCAGAAAATTACCCAGATTTGAAAGCTAATACTAATTTCTTGGAACTACAAAGAGAGCTTTCTGACACAGAAAATAAAATTCAATCAGCTCGTCGGTTTTACAATGGAAATGTTCGTGATTTTACAACAGGTCTCCAAGTATTTCCTGGAAATGTTATCGGAAAAATGTTTAATTTTACAGCGCCAACCTATTTTGATATTCCAGACGATGGGGTAGAAAGTAAGCCGGTTGAAGTAAAATTTTAATATTGTATGCAAATTTCTCAAAAGGATAAACTAATAATTGGTAGTTTGGTTGTAATTCTTTTGGTAGGTATTGGATTTGCAATTATTACTGTAGTGCATACTTCCAAAAAGGGGTTCAACAGTAAAGATAAAGATACAACCTCTCTTGTAAAAGATAGTTCTACAGAGGGTGAGTTTTCTGTTGCGACTGTTTCTCTTAATAGTGTCGATAATAATGTGTCTACCACTGCTACTATCAGTAATAAACAATCATTACCATCATCAACCTATGGACGATTTGCTTATAAGAGCAGTGCATCTATTTTGTCTAATAATCAAAAAGGAACTGTCACAATAGGAGCAAGTCAAAATGATCCTAAAACAGAAACGGTAACTTTTTATCCAGATACTAAAACTATAAACCCCGAAACTGAAATTAAAAATTCAGCTAATTATACAGATAATGGGGAACAGTCATTTGGAAACAATACTTTTAATGTGTATCAGTCAAACCAAGATGGGTCAGTAGTGTATATTACCTCTAATGATTCAAGGGCAATTGTTATTGTAATTCCCCCAACAAATGACAGCGGGATTGCGTCCAGTTATGTTGATTTAAGTTCTATTAATTTTTTATTAAGTGAAACGTAATAGTACCCCTTATGAATTTTATTCAAACTGGTGAACGAGTATTAAAAATAAAAACATGGAAAACATACTCCATGTTTTTTGTCATGATAATAGTGCTTTGTTTTCCTGCAGTCACTCATGCTGAAAAAATAAATTCATTTGTAAGTGATATACAAATTCATTCGGATGCAAGTATTTCAGTCACAGAAAAAATTCAGTATGATTTTGAATCAGAATCACGACATGGAATATTTAGAACTATCCCATTAAATAACAATGATGGATCGGAAATTTCTATTGATAATATTTCAGTAAAAGATCAAAACGGATCAATGTATCAGTTTCAAAAATCTGTAGATACTAATTCACTAACGGTAAAAATTGGGGACCCTAACAAGACTGTTTCTGGACTGCATGAATATATAATTTCATATACTGTAAAAAATGCACTGGTGTCATTCGATAATTACGATGAGTTATATTGGAATGTTAACGGTAATAATTGGAATGTTCCCATTGAAAATATTGTTACAAAAGTTTCGTTTGATACGATAACCGGTAGTCAAATAAAACAATATGCGTGTTATCAGGGTATTCGAGGATCAAAAAATACCTGTGATATTACTGTGGTAAATAATACGTTAGAATCTCATGTATCAAATTTATCTCCAAATGTAGGCGTCACTGTAGCGGTTGGAGTAGAAAAGGGGGTTATTGCTGGCATCACCAGAATTGGTGGGCAAATTAACAATACAGCCACTACAGGTGAGCCTGTAAAAATGACTACTAAAATAATATATGTAATCATTGGTTGTATAGTAATTTTTGGTGCAATATTTTTTAGATTTAAAATACGTGACCCTCGATCGAAAAATCCAGTAGTAGCATGGTATGAGCCACCTGCAAATCTTTCACCAATTATAACGGGAACATTAGTAGATAAGAAACTAGATGGACAAGATGTAACAGGGCAGATACTTTCATTGGCTGAACGAGGATATATTACTATCACTCAAATTTATAAAAAGGGTTCATTAAAACTATTTAATAGTATTGATTATATATTTGAGGTGGTAAAAGACACTTCAGACCTTGATTTTATAGGAGACACAGAAGTTTTAAAAATAATTTTTGGTTCAGAAAAACCTGCTGTTGGTGAAAAAAGTAACTTGTCGTCTATTAGTGAAAAAGAAAATACAATTTCCTCGTTTAATCTTTTACAGAAAAGCATGGATAAGGTGTTGGTAGAACAAGGATTTTCTCAAAAAAACAATTTGTTTAGAAATGTATTCATAATACACATGAGTTTAGTTGGGATCACTCTATTAGATTATTATTTGATTACACATAATAATAGTAACTTACCTTGGAATTTAATTCCCGGAATAGCTGCTGTTATTGTGATGTTTATTATAGGAAAACCAAAACAACAATATACAAACAATGGTGCTGACATAAAACAACAAATTCTTGGGTTTAAAGATTTTCTCTCTACAACGGACCGTGATCGTTTTGATTTTCACAATGCTCCAGAGAAATCACCTACACAGTTTATGAAATATTTACCCTATGCAATTGTGTTAGGGGTAGAGAAAAAATGGGCAGAACAATTCAAAGGTATAACAATTTCTAATCCTGTCTGGTATAATGGGCCATCTAATCATGTATTTATTGCAAGTGAATTTGCAACACACATGACCGCTATTGGTGAAGATATCTCTTCTGCTGTTACTCCTGCATCGTCTGGTTCAAGTGGTGGTGGATTTTCAGGAGGAGGTTCAGGTGGAGGAGGAGGAGGGAGTTGGTAACTAATTTGATATAATAACTATATGGCAACATTATATACACATCAATCTGAAAATGTGCGAAAGACCTGGCTGCTCATGACTGGGTTTTTAGTCGTGGTTATCGGAATTGGATTTTTATTTTCACAGGTATATCACAACACAACAATTCTGTATGGTTTTATTATATTTTCAATCGTTATGAACTTTGTATCGTATTGGTATGCAGATAAAATAGCGCTATCAAGTGCACACGCAGAATTGGCAGACCCAAAAGAGTTTGCAGAATTACATCGTATTGTTGAAAATTTATCCATCACCGCAGGTCTACCAAAACCACGTGTGTATATCATAAATGATCGATCACCTAACGCGTTTGCAACAGGAAGAGATAAAGACCATGCTGCAATCGCATTTACAACAGGTCTTATAGAGATACTGAATCGATCAGAAATAGAAGGAGTAGCGGCTCATGAATTATCACATATTGGTAATCGTGATATTTTACTCTCTACAATTGTAGTAGTATTGGTTGGGTTTATTTCACTGTTGGCAGATTTTTTCTTGAGATCATTATGGTTTCGGTCCAATGATCGTGAAAATAATAATGGAGGATTGTTAATTATTGTCGGAATTATACTTTCTATTTTATCACCGATTATTGCAACACTAATACAATTAGCGATTTCACGAAAGCGTGAATTTCTTGCTGATGCGTCTGGCGCATTACTGACCCGATACCCAGAAGGGTTGGCAAGTGCTCTTGAAAAAATTAGTACCTACAATCGACCATTACAACACGCATCCAATGCAACGGCGCATTTGTATATTTCAAATCCATTTGGAAATACGAAAGGATTCATTCATAAATTATTTATGACTCATCCACCAACAGAGGAACGTATAAATGCATTATTGAATAAATAAAAAAACGATGAACATTTGTTCATCGTTTTGTGTTATCATGTTTTATTCTTGTAAAAAAATTACACTTTTAATTATTTCCTCAAATTTTGGATATGGATCTGGCCAGGATTGATTCGAAGGTGAGTCAATCCTAAATATATAAATCATTCCAAATTCTGCATCCCATAAAGTAAAAACTTTTCGCGTGTAATTAAATATTTTATAATATCCATATCGGGACCCATATTTTTTTACAGGAACAGAATCGTACTTAATGACACTGCAACCATCAATATTTTTACTACACCAATCCTGGTCTGAGTATAATATTTCAGCTCCGGAGGAAGGTCTAAAGTAATGGATTACCATCCTTGGTCCAGAACTAAAATTAATTACTTCTAATCCATTTTGGTCATTACAGCTGATACTGAAAAATGTATCTGCGGCATATGCTCGTTCCGGTATAGAAAATGCAATTCTATTAAATACAACCTTTGTTGTGTCGCCAGTTTGAACATTGCATGTTGGTCGGTACTTTGCCGAAACCGTGAGAATAATTCCACAGAGGAATAATAATGTAAGTATTTTCTTCATTCTTCTTTTTTATTTTATTATACATTTTTATACTTTTCTGTCAATTAGTAATAAAAAACACCCGCGGGTGTTTTTTATTACCATAATTGTTTTGTTTGAAATTCGCTTGGTGCATTGTTTAGAAATTC
>CAZSCW010000023.1:0-7820 GCA_964605495.1 uncultured Candidatus Saccharibacteria bacterium | reverse complement strand
GATGAATGGCGCCTAGTCACATGGAACGATCACGCTCATTTTGCTGAATGAATTAAAAAAATGTTTCAAAAAACACGCAAGAAATTATCTTGCGTGTTTTGTATAATTATTTTTCTACTAATATTATTTAACATTAGATTTAAAAATTTTTGGAAGTAATTCTTTTAAACCTTTATTCAACTCTTCTACTCGCTCCTGATTTGAAGAATTTTTAGAAAAGAATTCGCCGTGGAATTGTTTCCAAGAACCACCTGTCGTGCTTGCCGAAATACCAGGACCAAATTTACAGCCAGAAATCAATGTTTCATTGATTTCTCTCTCAGTAATGCTTTTAAGAAGGATTTTCTTTATTTCCTTTAAAATAGCCTTATTGTCTTTCTTAACTGATATTTCAACAATCCCTGCCGTACTAAAGCTGTGGTACTCGTCAGTCCTACGTTCGCCCCATGAATGGTATGACTCGCCATAGATAAAAAATATTTTTTTCATACTTAACCAATTTTCATAAACTTACCATTTATTTTACACCTCGTCAATTACAAATTTTATCTACAATTTCACCCATAATTATCATTAATTTCCCTCCTTGATTTTTACTTAGAGATTTTATGCTAAAATAAACCCATGTTAATTACTATATTGCTTTTGATTATTGGATTATTATTGGTTGTCGTAGGTGCGGATTATTTTATTGCAGGCAGCTCATTGATTGCAAAACGTTTTGGTATACCGAAGCTTATTATCGGTCTTACCATTGTTGCGATTGGAACATCAGCTCCGGAGCTTGCCATAAATATCATCTCCTCTTTGGGAGGTCATAATGATCTGGCTTTGGGAAATATTTTAGGTAGCAATATTTCAAATATTTTCCTCATTTTTGCCGGCGCATCGCTTTTTGTGAACAAGATCGGCATTTCAAAAAATAGCCTGCAGCAAGTAATGGTAGGTTTTGTAGTATCCATCCTGATTACATTTGCTGCATATGTCGGCATAGGAGGCCACATGCGCATTGCGCCAGTGGAAGGAATTATTTTATTTTTGGTTGGATTAGTATATTGGTTTTATCTATATAAAATCACGAAATCCAACGATGAGCGTTTGGAGGATGATGACATTGACGACAATAAGCTTCGCACCATAAAATCCCTTTGGCTGGTGGTAATAATTACTATCATAGGATTAGTAGCTCTTTTATATGGTAGTAACCTGGTAACGGAAAGCGCAGTAGTGATTGCAAAGGCATTGGGAATTTCTGAGCTTGTTATTTCCGGAACAATTATCGCTATCGGAACATCGTTGCCTGAATTGGTAACCTCTATTCAGGCTGCCCGACAAAAACAATTTGATCTATTGATTGGAAATGTAGTTGGATCAAATATCGTGAACACATTATTTATTCTGAGTTCCAGTGCTATCATTAGCCCTGTATTGATCAGTGGGCATATGTCTGTCTTTTTCCTATTAACAAACATTATTGCTTCATTCCTTTTATTGATTGGATTTGTATTATTTGAAAACAGAATATTTAAACGCTGGCAAGGTTTGGTATTTTTAGTAATTTATACCCTGTTCCTTATCTATAGTTTTATATAGCAATCATATCTACAGGAAAAATTATTGCGGTAAATTTATACCTATGATTTGTGATACAATATTCACATGACAAAGATAAGAATTGCTGATGGTGCTGTCCATAAAACTCCTGCAGATTTACGAAACGCACTGACGAATAATCCAAAAGCCCTTGCACTCTGGCAAGAAATCACACCGCTCGCTCGCAACGAGTGGATTTGCTGGATTACCTCTGCAAAGCAGCCAGAAACACGAATCCGCCGTATTAACGTAAGTCAATCAAAACTTGAGAATGGCATGAGACGACCTTGTTGTTGGGCGGGCTGCCCTCATCGTTAATAATGATTAACCTATTCAATACTTAGTATATTAATAAAAATAGCCTTGATTCAGGCTATTTTTATTATCCTCTTCCCCATGATTCCATGGCGTCGATAACTTTTTTCAATTTTTTACCCCGAGGAGTCAAGGAATAATACAGATGAGATTTCACGACAACTCCTTCTTCCTCTAACCGTTTTAATTTCAAGGTTAATGTCCTGGTACTGATTCCGTTCAACGATCCTTCCAATTCGCAAAAACGCATCTTTGTTTTTAAGAGATCGCGAATAACCAACATGGTCCATGTATCAGATAGTAATGCGGCTGTTTTTGCAACCGAACAGTTTGTATGCAATTCCCCGTTCATAGACAAACTGTATCATGTGTGCTTTACTTTGTAAAGTACTTTACAAAGTAAAGTATATTAACTACACTGAGTCTATTATAAATTAATAATACAAAATTATATGAAAACATGGGTTATCGATTCGGCACATACCGAAATTGGATTTAAGATCAAGCACTTGGTAATTTCTACTGTCCGTGGAATGTTCAAGTCATATGAAGGCAGTATCATTGCAGCTGACGACACGTTTAATGACGCAGTAATTGAATTTTCTGCAGACATTGCGAGCATTACTACACATAACGAAATGCGAGATGGTCACCTGTTATCTGCGGATTTCTTTGATGCAGAAAAGTTTCCAAAACTTACTTTTAAATCAACATCAGCAAAGCGAGATGGTGATATTCTTAACATTGTTGGAGATTTAACTATAAAAGACGTAACAAAATCTGTAGAACTAACTGCGACAGTGCACGGAACAACAGTAGGAGCGGACGGAAAACCAGTTGCGGCATTTGATCTGACTGGGAAAATCAACCGCGAAGATTTCGGCCTAACATGGAATACTGCTATCGAAACAGGAGGATTTGCCGTTGGAGATACAGTAACATTTGATATGGTTATCGAAGTAAAAGAAGTGTAATAAAAACCCGAAAGGGTTTTTATTTGTAATAGTTATTTATTTTGCTATTCTATATCTATGAACACATCCCGCATATACCCGTTGAACTCAAAAGAAATTGGCGATGGTCCAATCGTTTATTGGATGGACCGGGATATGCGCATCCATGACAACTGGGCACTGATTCATGCCCAAAAAATCGCACTGGAACGAAAGGTTCCCTTGATAGTTACCTACAACCTGGTAGTGAATTTTTTACAAGGAAGTTATCGTCAATGGGATTTCAAGATAAAAGGATTACAGGAGGTACAGGAATCATGCGAGGAAAAAAATATTCCCTTTTTCCTGATTATAGACATAAACGGCAGACAAACTCCTGAACTAATGACAGATTTCTGCAGCAGTCACAAAGTCGGCGCATTGATAACTGACTGTTCCCCATTAAAAATCCAGCGAGCATGGAAGGAAAAAATCGCAAAAAACGTATCATGCGCAATGATCATGGTAGACGCGCATAATATAGTTCCTATATGGATAGCCTCAGACAAACAGGAATACGGAGCCTACACCCTGCGCCCAAAGATTCACAAGCTCCTTCCGGAATATCTGGATGAGTTCCCTGTAGTCAAAAAACACCCTGTTACCTATTCTGAAAAAGTTCCTTCAATCAACTGGAAAAAAATACTGGGAACATCGGAGGTTGATAAGAAAAATACCTCTGTCACATGGATCATACCCGGTGAACAGCATGCAAAAAAAGCACTGCATGACTTTATTAAAAACAAATTGCATGAATACGGAACATTCCGAAACGATCCATTGGCAGATGCGCAGTCGAACCTGTCACCGTATTTGCATTATGGAATGATTGCACCACAGCACGTTGCAATGGAAGTAATCAAGCATGTTAAATTCCCTATTCAAAAGATTTTGGATTCAGTAAAAAACAAGGCAAGTGTTGATACCGACCGACCGCTTTCATTGGTCGACCATGCAGGCGCCTTTTTGGAAGAATTGATTGTGCGTCGCGAATTAGCTGATAATTTTTGCTGGTACAACAACCACTATGATACCGTTGAAGGTTTTCCCGATTGGGCAAAAAAATCCCACCACAGATTCCGCAATGACAAACGCGAATATGTATATACACTGAAACAATTCGAACACGCAAAAACTCATGATGAACTGTGGAATGCGGCGCAATTGGAAATGGTGAATACCGGGAAAATGCACGGATACATGCGCATGTATTGGGCGAAAAAAATCCTGGAATGGACTGCAAATGCAGAAGATGCGATGAAAATAGCAATATATTTAAATGATAGATACGAATTAGACGGCCGTGACCCAAACGGATATGCAGGAATTGCGTGGAGTATCGGAGGTGTTCATGACCGAGCATGGTTCGAGCATCCTATTTTTGGACAAATCAGATACATGGCGCGAAGCGGGTGCGAAAAGAAATTCGACGTGAAAGCCTATATTAAAAAACATACACAACAGACACTTTTCTAAAAGTGTTTTTTGTATTTATTTTCCTGTTAGACTATACTACATTCATGATTTGGAAAGACATATCCGTTATAGCAACACTTGTACTGTTGGAAACATTATTATCAATCGACAATGCGGTAGTGCTTGCGATTTTGGTCGCACCTCTGCCGGAAAAACAGCAGGCAAAAGCACTACGATACGGGATCATTGGTGCATACGTATTCCGTGGATTATGCCTAGTATTTGCAACGTGGCTCATTCACATCTGGTGGTTAAAAATTATTGGTGGTCTATATCTGGTATGGTTGTCATTTGATTATTTCAAGTCTGATTCACCAAAAGACGGTGATGTTATTGCATCAGATCGAGGACTCATTGGAAAGCTGACTCCATATATTGGGGCACTCTGGGCAACAATCGTCGCTGTTGAATTGCTCGATATAACATTTTCAATTGATAATATTTTTGCAGCTGTGGCACTCACTGACAAACTATGGCTCATCATGGCAGGTGTAGGAATCGGAATACTTGCCATGCGATTTGTCGCTCAGCGTTTTGTCGGATTGATGAAAAAATATCCACGACTTGAAACTGCTGCATTTTTGGTTATTGGATTACTCGGACTTAAACTGGTTATTACAACAGGGTGCGGATTTGTTGATAATTCTGTATGCAGTGTTTTGGAATCTGAAACATTTGATATTGTATTTTCATTCCTATCTATTGCAATATTTGCACTGCCAATATTAGAAAGTATGGTACTGCGAAAAAAATAAAAAACTGCTTTTAGGGCAGTTTATTTTTTAATCATTCTTTTATCTATATCAATTGCTTTTTGCGCCGTTTCTAATGCTTCCTTCCTAGTAAGAAATTCATAGCCACTATCGGCAATCAACTTGCCTTTGGATTTCTCGGCTAAAACCTGTGAGGAAAAATAATACTGTCGATTATCGCCAGGATTAGACAATTTAAACCAATTTGGATTCTGCCAGTCTCTGTAGCATACTGCGTATAATTCTTTGTTATACCCTATTTCTACCGAAATACCATCTATGAATACCTCATTCTTTAAATCAAACTTTGCAATCGCAAAATTAACCAATGTACAGTAATTTATTTTGTAGGCATTATTAAAATCAAATGTTTTATCAATTTCAATGATTTCTTCTTCCATTTTTTCTTTTTTATTTACTATACCTAATATTCTATAAAAGTAAAGAAAAATCGACCAGAAAAAATCTGGTCGATTATTTTAATAAATTAATTCATCAAGGCATTATCTGGCAAATGTAGCATGTCAATAAGAGTATTCAATCTGGCTGAATTACCTTCTGTAATCCTGTTTGAATCTAATAGATGTTTAACTAACACATAACCTTCTTCCTTGGTTAAAAATGGCAATCCTACTTTTTCATCATTATCATCATACACATACGCATGGACTGGTGCTTTACCACAATCACAGAGATCGACACTGGGATTATCAATTGTTCTGATATTTTCTTTATGATTATCATTTTTGCCAATAATAGTAATTGCAATAATGAAGGCTTTAGAGCCATTTTCCGGCAAGCGTTTCTCAAGCATAACTGCTTTTACTAATTCATCTTTTTCTTCTTCTGTAATTTTATTATTTTTGCGACATATATCGATCGCGGTTAGTACTTCTTCCCTGCTTTCAAATTCCAACGATTCTTTACCGTTTGAAAATTCAATATGGACACTAGTTCCGTTTTTTGAAAAAACTAATTTTGCTTTATTCATTTTATTTTGTTTTTATAAGTATAATATATTTTTAGAATATGTCAATAATTACAATTTCATATGTTATTAAAATAAAAAAACACCACTTTATAAATGGTGTTTTTTATCTATCAGGTGGAATGTTATAATAATTGATCAAAAATTTTGCAAGATTAATAAAAGGATCAACTAATGTCTGCGATGAAAAACGTGCTCCCTCTTTTGGATATTCATTCAATAGAAAGACAATGAATTCTGGATTATACGCCGGAAAATATCCGACGAAGGTGTGCATATTTCGATCAGAATAATAACCACCTGTTGCACGATCTGCAATCTGCGCCGTACCGGTTTTACCGGCAATAGAATAATTCTCCATTTTCTTTGCTCCGTCAAAATAATTATCAAAAACATTAATAAGCATCCTGGTTATTTCTGCAGAGGTCTCTGGTTTGATAACCTGAGCAAGCTCTTTTGGCGGGATTTCCTTTTTAGATCCATCCATATATTCAATATGGTCTACAATATGAGGTTCAATTAACTTTCCTCCGTTGGCAAGCACTGCCATGGCACGAATCATTCCAATAGGAGTAACTGCGATTCCCTGTCCGAATGAAATGTTTGCGTATTCAACCTCGCGATTACTTTTCAAGTTTCCAGTAATACCACCAATTTCTGCAGGTAAATCTATTCCTGTTTTTTCACCGAATCCAAATTTTGTAAATTGATCACGGAACGCTCCGCGATCCATACGACTCATCGTGAATACCATTCCAGTGTTCAATGACTGATTAAGAACTGTCTGCATTGTAACTCCGTTCCCCCGTCCCTTGTGGTCAAAGTTTCGAATAGTACGATCTCCTACTTTTATGAATCCAGCATCATTATATTTTGTATTTGCTGTTACAGCACCCTGATCGAGTGCAATACCCATGATAATCGGCTTCATGATGGATCCCATTTCAAATGCGCTTTCAACTAACGGGTCATTGAAAATTGAAACAGAAGACTCTGTGCGGTAGTTATTAATGTCAAAACCTGGACTCGATGCCATGGCAATTATTTTTCCTGTTTTAGGATCCATGACAATCCCCATGGTACGGTCTGATTTCCATCGTTCACGGATTAATTCCAATTCATTTTGAAGAGAGGTCTGCACAGCTGGCTCAATATTTGTAATAACATCGCCTTCTGTCGGAACCTCATCTGTTGATAATTGCGTAATGTGTGAAAACACTTCTGCAAAGAAGTTTACATAGAGACGACTTTGCGTTCGGGAAAGAATATCGTTATATGATCGCTCAATCCCATAACGACCAACCAGATCGTCACCTTTATAGGAAACAAACCCTATAACATGAGGAGCTAATGTTCCTGATGGTGAAAAACGAGAACTCATTCGATATAATGAAATTCCTGGAATTTTTAAAGCTTTTATTTGAGCTGCCTGGTCTTCAGTAATTTTTGTAGCAATCTCTTCGTAAGAGTCGTTTTTCTTTGAAGCTTGGGCAATAAAATTATCATGATCAAGAGGAATAATTGCACTTATTGAGAGGTAGGCATTTTCCGGATCTGTGATTAATTTTGGATTCATAGCGACAGTAAAACCGCGAAGCAAGCTTGCTGCAGAAACTAACTCGCCGTTCTTTTTCTTGAAAAAGATACTTCCTCGATCAAACTGCGCACCTTCTGGTGTTATATATTGTCGATCTGCCTGATCTG
>CAZSCW010000022.1:0-8155 GCA_964605495.1 uncultured Candidatus Saccharibacteria bacterium | reverse complement strand
AATTGCTGGTTTTTTTATTCATCACGATCAATTTTCGCAACGTCAATTAATTCAAGCTCAATGCCAGTCCCAGAAATTCTCATGACATCTTTATCAACCTTCTTTAATTCTTTCGTTGATGCATTGTAATGATTTGCAACAGTGTTCAATGATGTTCCTAATTTGTTATGATAATCCTCGTATGTTTTTAAATGCTTACCAAGTTCATCTACGCGCTTGATAATATCTTTTGCCGTTTCCTCGATCTGCATGGCTTTCAATCCTTGTAACACGGTTTGTAGATAAGCTAGGAAACTGGTAGGTGACACAATAATAACTTTATATTTACTTGCAGCTCGCTGGATGAGGTTTTCAGATTCTTCTCGTAACGCTCCAACCTTGTTGGTTAGTAAATCATAATAGATAGCTTCGTGTGGAATGAACATAAACGCAAAATCCATTGTATTCATTGTGGGTCTAATATATTTTGATGTTTCTGCAATTCGGTTTTTTAAATCGTTTACAAATAATTTTTCGAGCTTATCTTTTTCAGTCGGGTCCTGCATCTCAACCATTTTGTTATAGTTTTCCAAACTAAATTTTGAATCTATTGAAATAATTTTATCTTTGATAAAAACAACTGCATCTGGAATCAAATCCTTTCCATCCTCATCTCGACCAAGTTTATATTGCATTTCAAAAGAGTTGGGTGGTAATACATTTTTTAATAACGCCTCTAAATAATATTCGCCGAGAACCCCACGTTGTTTTGGGTTTTTTAGAATATCTTGTAGAGATTGTAATTGGTCCGCAAACCCCATAACCTGTTTTCCAGTTTCTTTTACCTCGGTCAATTCACGGGTAATTTCTCGAATTAATGTTTGTGACTCAGTAAACTGTTTTTCCAATGATTGCTGTACAATATCAGATGATCGGTTCATTTTTGTATCAACCACCTCTGACATTTTATGCATACGATCATCAACAGTACGCGATACTTCATTTAATTGTTGAAGTATTAATTTGAGCCCTGTATCATCAGCTTTTTGGTCATTTTGCTTAATAAAACTGATATAGATTAACAGTCCTAATATTGCGATTCCAATTATAATTATTGCGATTTCCATATGTCGACATAATATCACTTTTAAAAAAAATATGATACACTATGACCATATGTCACTTCAAGAAACAATAAAATCAGGTATTAAAGATGCAATGAAAGCAAAGGACTCTGTTCGTTTGACTGTTTTGCGTGGGTTATCAACAGCATTTATGAATGAATTGGTTGCGACTAATCGTACACCACAATCTGAATTATCAGACGAAGAAACTATTGCTGTTATTAATCGTGAAGCAAAAAAACGAAAAGATTCTATTGCTCAATTTACCAATGGTGGACGATTGGATTTGGTAGATATCGAGGAAGCTGAATTAAATATCTTGAAAGAATTTTTACCAGTACCAATGGCGCATGCAGAAATTATCCCAATTATTAATGCAAAAATAGCCCAATTGAATGCTGATAAATCAAAGGCGGGTATGGTTACAGGGTTGGTTATGAAGGAATTAAAAGGTAAAGCTGATGGTGATGATGTTAAAAAATTAGTAGATGAATTATTAGCGTAACGTTATTATTTATTTATGATTAAAATTTTATTAAGATGGTTAGCGCTAACTTGTGCAGTGCTTGCAACGTCATATTTAGTTTCAGGTATTTCAGTTGGCTCATTCGTGACTGCATTATTTGTTGCCTTAATCATTGGGCTTATCAATACTTTTATTAAGCCTGTGATCTCATTACTTACATTACCAGTTAACATACTGACACTTGGGTTGTTTGGAATTATTTTAAATGCATTATTTTTCTGGTTTGCATCATTGGTAGTTAGTGGATTTGTTATTACTGGATTCATCCCGGCATTAATTGGTTCTGTGGTTGTTTCATTGATTATGTGGATTATCGATTTGTTTATATAAATATTAAAATCCTTATGAGGGATTTTTTTGTATAGAAAACTATTTTATGATACAGTCAAGTTATATGAACAACTCTTTACTCGCAATCAAAAGTTATTTGCGAAAGCCAAAATTATTAATTACCCACAGTGGAAGTTTCCATGCGGATGATGTTATGGCCTGTGCAATTTTACAAATCTATTTTTCATCAATTGGATATCGTACCAAAATAATTCGTACTCGTGATCAAAATATATTTCCTACAGGTGATGTTGTTTTTGATGTTGGTGGAATTCGTAATGATGAAGAAAATCGATTCGATCACCACCAACCAGGTGGGGCAGGAGCTCGCGCGAACGGCGTACCATATTCATCAGTTGGATTGGTGTGGAGAAAATTTGGGCCATTATTATGCCAAGGTTGTGAACAATTGATTGAAAAAATAGACCAAGAAATAATCCAATATATCGACGCTCGGGATAATGGGTATGATTTAACTGATGAACAAAAACCTGATGGCACAGAATCATTCTACGCATCATTTTATATGATAGAGCGAAGTACCTGGAAAGAGTCCTTGGATGAAGACGACACTGCTATTTTAAAACGCTTTAAACGAGCTGTTAAAAAAGCTCAATGTTTTTTCAAAAGATATTTTGAAATCAATCGTGTAAACATAGAAGCTGCAGAAAAAATTAAAAAAATTTATCAAAACAGCTCTGACAAAAAAGTGTTAATTTTTGATCAAAATTTTACTAGAACGGTTTTTGTTGCCAATCTAGTTAATTTTACTGAACCATTGATATATATTTATCCAGATCGAGCAGGAACATACAGTGTGGAGGTAGTCCCAAAGAATTTTGGAACATTTGAACATAGAATTAGTTTTCCAGCGGCGTGGGCGGGATTACATGATACAGAACTTGAAAAAGTTTCTGGGATTCCAGAGTTAATTTTTTGTCACAATAAGGGGTTTTTATGTAAGACAAAAAACTTGGAAAGTGCAAAAAAGGTGGCTGCTATAGCGCTTGAAAATCAGTAATTTGATTTTTTCTTAAAAGTATGTTATTTTGAATACCTTATGGCACTCATAGATGAAGTACAAATTAATGTTTCTGCAGGACGCGGTGGTGACGGTGTTGTTCGTTGGCGTCGTGAAAAATCTAAACCTTGGAGTGGTCCGGGTGGTGGAAACGGTGGACGTGGTGGAGATGTTTATATCGAAGCAGTATCTGATATTGCTTATTTGGATTACTATCGTCATACAAAAGATTTCCAGGCACAACATGGTGAAGCTGGAGGAAAGAACGGTAAACAAGGTGGCGATGGGGAACATTTGATATTAAAATTTCCTGTAGGATCAATTTTAGTCAACAAAACTACACACGAGACTTTTGAACTAAATCACTTGGGTCAAAAAATATTAGTATTAAAAGGTGGGCGCGGTGGACTTGGAAATGAATATTTCAAAAGCTCAAAAAACGTATCTCCACGAGAATCTACCCCTGGAGCCAATGGTGAAGGTGCTGATTTTGAGGTTGAGCTCCGCATGTTTGCAGATATTGGATTGGTTGGATTACCATCAGCAGGAAAATCTACCCTGTTGAATGCTTTAACTAATGCAAAATCAAAAGTTGCCGAATATCACTTTACGACTCTTGATCCGCACCTTGGTGCTTTCTATGAATTTATTATCGCTGATATCCCGGGATTAATCGAAGGAGCGAGCGAAGGAAAAGGTTTAGGAACAAAATTCTTAAAACATATTTCTCGAACAAAGGCTATTGCTCACGTACTGTCTCTTGAAAGTGAAGACTTGGTTAATGATTATGAGGTTATCAAAAAAGAACTTGCAGATCATGATCCGGAATTACTTAAAAAAGACGAAATTATTATTTTTACAAAAGCAGACATGGTAGATGAAAAAACACTCAAAGCAAAATTAAAATCAATGGCAAAAATTACAAAAGGGAAAGAATTTTTCGTAGTTTCTGCGTATGATGACACGATGATCAAAGAACTTGGTGATGGGTTAGTAAAAATATTACGAAAAAAAGCTGCAAAATAATTGCAGCTTTTTGTTTATTCTTTTTTAAAAAACTAACGCACGTAATTCAGATGGTAGATTATCGTACACATAACGTTGCATATGTTCCGGAACATAAAAATCTTTTTGTGCTCCATAAATAGAACCTGCAACCATACCAATAGTGTCAGTATCTCCGCCAGTTTTAATCATGTTGTAAATCAGATTATCAGCAGAAATTGAATGCCAGATAACACTCAGTACATTCCAATATGTTGATTCACATTTAAAATCAAACTGCTGGAGGGATAACTGAGGTAAATTGCTGATCAAATTTTTATGATCTGTGTATAAAAGGCTGTAAGCTTCTGATGAAGCCTTCAGAGTGTTGTCATTCTGTAGTGAGTTAATCAATTTAACAACATGAATAGCTGCATTTTGCGCAACTGGAACGTTATGGGTAACCGATGCGGAATTATATGCCAAAGTCCATTTTTCAGTTGGATCAATGTCAACATAACCAATCGGGCTGACGCGCATAATTGCACCATTAGTATCTGCACCATATGCAGGGCCAGGTTCAGACTCGTTAATCCACTGTTTAAACCTTGGACCAAAACCTGCATGGCGATAATTATTTCCAAACTCAAAATAATATTTTTTGAAATTTGGATTACTCAGATTGTCATTTAACGCGGCAATGGTTGCGCATGTTAACACCGTATCATCAGAAAACTTATAAGGTTTCGTACCTAGGTGGTCTTGTAATGCATTCCATAAATCATTACTACCGGTAATATCTTGCCATTTCACTCCGACATCTTCAAAGTTTTGTGTATCACGTAAAGCTTTTGCCAATGCAGGTCTGTGATGAGCGTCAATGGTATCCTTGTTTCTGATTAAATGTAAAAGCGCCTTTTCGTACCTGATTCCAATCATATCAGCATAAATACCGAGAATGATTCCATGAAATTTACTTCTTGTTTTCATATGTATAATATATTTGTTTAAATTTACTATACATTTTTTATATAAATTGTCAAAAAAGTACCTATCGATAGGTACTTTTATTTTTTAGAAATCATATTCTTGAGAAACAAATACTAAATCCGGCGTCATTTTAAATTGAATATCTGATCTCCATAATTCACGAGGAATATCTTTTTTGTAAAACCACCGGCTGTTTAGTTTTGGGATAAAACCCTGGTCTTCCTTTAAAAGAATTAAATTATTATCAATTTTCTTTACCTCGAATACTTTACCTGCATAGTTGGCATTAAAATGTTTTGGAGAAAATCTCGTATAGGTTCTCTGTGGGACACCGAATAATAATAGTATGGCGATTATAAAAACAATTCCACTGAAATCGTCGTCTGAATTATTGTTTAATCTTTTTCTGTTCATATTTTATTTTTTTATTAAAAATTATAATACACTTTTAAATTACTTTGTCAATTTTTTGTATAAACCAACTTTTTATGTATAATAAACAACATGATTGAACGAAATGGAAAACAATATTATCCAGTTATTGGACTGGAAATCCATGCAGAACTTGCTACAGACAGCAAGATGTTTTGTTCGTGTGTAAATAATCCTGATGAGGAAACTCCAAATGTAAATACCTGTCCGGTATGTATGGCGCATCCTGGAACTCTTCCAGTACCAAACAAAAAAGCAATTGAATCCGTTATCAAGGTTGGACTCGCGATGAATGCCGATATCGCAAATTTCTCAGAATTTGATCGAAAAAACTATTTTTACCCAGATATTCCGAAAGGTTATCAGATTTCACAGTATAAATATCCAATCGTGTCAGGTGGGGAATTGAATGGTGTAAAAATTACTCGTATTCACCTAGAGGAAGATACTGCAAACAGCAAGCACGATCGTGGTGATTTCAGTTTGGTTGATTTCAACCGTGCTGGTGTGCCACTGATGGAATTGGTTACAGAACCAGTGATTCATGATGCAGATACTGCTATGAATTTTGGGAAAGAATTACAGTTGTTACTGCGAACACTTGGAGTTGCTCATGCGAATATGGAAAAAGGTGAGATGCGTGTGGAATTGAACGTTTCTGTTTCTGATAAACCAGACACAATGGGAACAAAAGTAGAAGTTAAAAACCTCAACAGTTTTTCAGTTGTTGGAAAGGCTGCAGCATATGAAATCGATCGAATGATTTCCATGTATGAAGCAGGGCGTGCAGATGAATTAGTTCAGGAAACACGAGGTTGGGACGAAAACAAGCAAGCGACATTTTCACAACGGAAAAAGGAAAACAGTAACGACTACCGATATTTCCCAGATCCGGATCTTCCAAAAATGTATTTGCATGATATGTTTGATTTGGGAAAAATGAAATCAGAACTTCCGGAATTACCATGGCAAAAACGGAAACGTTACGCGGATAATTACGGAATTAAGGCAGAGGATATTGAAAGTTATGTAACCGATATAAAACTAGGAGCGTTCTTTGAGGAAGTTGCAAAAATTTTAAATAACAAAGATTCAATTAAAACAGCGTCAAACTATATTACCTCTGATATGTTAGGATTACTCACAAAAAATGACTCATTATCATTCCCAAGTGTTTCCAATTTTGCGAAATTAATTCAAATGAATGTTGACGGTAAATTAAATTCACGAGGAACAAAAGACATCCTTGCGATGATTTTAAAATCAGATGAAAATCCAGAAGAAATCGCAAACCGTGAAGGTCTCATACAAAAAAATGATCCCGAAGCATTAAAAGTAATTGCACAAACTATTATTGATGCAAATCCAAATGTTGTAGCAGAATACAAAGGGGGCAAGGAATCATCACTAATGTTTTTTGTAGGACAAATCATGAAAGAAACAAAGGGAAGTGGTAATCCAGCAATGATACAAGAGATCTTAAAAGAACTATTGAAATAAAAGACCTCATAAAGGTCTTTTATTGTTTTATTTACAAAGTAAAGATAATAAGGTAATGTAAACAAAAAACACAAAATGAAAAAGAAATATATTATTCCAATTATTGTATTAACTGGAGGTCCATGCGCAGGCAAGACAACAGCACTGGAAAGATTTAAGAAATTATTAAGAAAATTAGGATTTGTTCCTTTAGTTATCCCAGAAACTGCGACGATTATCATTGCCAAAGAGCAAAAGAAAGGTATAGCTTTCACAAATATTGAAAGACAAAGACAAATTGCAAAATATCAGATAGCTCAAGAAAAAAAATATCTAATGAAAGCAGAAAAACTTGTAGAACAAGGAAAGAAGCCTGTAATCATATGTGACAGAGGTCTGATTGATAACAAAGCATATTGCACTGTTGAAGAGTGGAAAATCCTTCAAAAAGAATTTCCTGCACTAAAAGATAAACACTTATTCAAGCGTTACCACGGTGGAATTTTCCTTGTTACAGCACCAAAACAACATTATAGAACTGACAATAATGCATCTAGAAACGAGAGTACGCATAAACATGCAAAAAGGGTAAACGATGCAACATTGTTAGTCTACGAACAAATGTTAAACTTACACAGAGTTAGAAATAATGGTGGCTATGAAAAGAAAATACTAAAAGCCGAAAACGTGTTGATTAATCACATTAAAAGGCTTGATAATATTATATAAATCAAAATGCTCTGAATTTTCAGAGCATTTTTTATTTACATTTTTTTAAATTTCTCCCATTTCTCTGCAAACAAATTAATAACATCATTTGTAATAGTGTCATTAACTTTTCCTTCTAAGCTTCTTCCAGAGATTAAATCATCCCGAACCTCTGTTGCTGAGATTTTTGGAGTAGTCCCATCGAAACGATTGCGTATAACACATTTTCGGTTCCGTTCAAGAAAGAAAGAAATATCCTCCTCACATCCTCCAAAAAATATTTGATCTTCATACTGATTATGTTTTCGTAAATAAATAATATCATCTAGTGCCGCCATCCATTCATCATCATGGCCATAATCAGGTAATCCTACAACAGTAATACCTGGATACAATTTCTGAATAAAATCTTTACGTTCATTGTATGAAAAAAAATGACGCAAACTTTGTGCAGTGTTTGAACTTCCGATAATAACTATAATATTTTCAATCCCAAATTGTTCAATCATGGTATTAATAACTGCCTCATGGCCAGCATGTACCGGATTGAATCGTCCACAATATACTGCAAGTGTTTTCATA
>CAZSCW010000021.1:0-8165 GCA_964605495.1 uncultured Candidatus Saccharibacteria bacterium | reverse complement strand
TTGAATTAATTGACGTTGCGAAAATTGATCGTGATGAATAAAAAAACCAGCAATTATATTGCTGGTTTTGTTTTTATTTAACTATTCGTTGAAAAACAAGAATAGAGTCATGTGATATATTTATTTGCTCTTGTATTTTTAAAAGTGATTTTCTTTTTATTTTTAAAAATTCAGAGACTTTAATTTTTAAAATAGAACCTGCAAACTGTTTTCCTGAAATCATTACATCATTCGGGGCAATAAAATACTCATCTTTGTTTACTAATTCAAACTTATTAAGTATTTTACCGTCACCAATGGCTTTACAGGCCCATCCACATGTTGATTCAATAACAGTTTTTGCCCTTTGCCCAGAAAATGGTTTTTTTCTTGGCTGTAGTACATAGATTTTTAACATATATTTATATTTTTGATTTTGATACATCATACTAATAAATATAGTTCTGTCAATAGTTACAAATATCATATTTCGTGCTATTTTCTAGGGGTCTATTATTAGCAATTAATGCTTGTTAACTAACCCTTTTCTACTCTGTTTCGGTTGCGGAAAGAAGTAACGAGCCAATAACATATGACAAAAATTGAAGCAGCTGATGTTATGAAGGATATTATGACTGGAGACGGTTATAAACCTTTGGTACTAGGCGATTTATTGGAAGGAACTGTTATCACCACATCAGGTATCACTATGTACATTGATTTAGGTGTTTACGGAACTGGTATCATCTACGGACGCGAATTTCTAAACGCGAAAGACATGATCAAAAACATTAATGTTGGCGATACAGTAAAAGGTAAAGTTATCGAAACAGAAAATGAAAATGGTTATGTAGAACTTTCACTCAAAGAAGCTCGACAAGCACTCGTTTGGTCTGATGCTGATAAAATCATGAAGTCAGGAGAAATCCTTGAACTTCCGGTTAAAGAGGCTAACAAAGGAGGATTAATGGTTGAATGGCAAGGTATCCAAGGATTCCTTCCAGCATCACAATTGAAAGCTGAACACTATCCTCGCGTTGATGATGGTGACAAGGATGAAATCTTGAAAGAACTTAAAAAACTCGTTTCAAAAAAATTATCACTTATGGTGATTGGTGTTAATCCAAAAGAAGGAAAATTAATTTTCTCTGAAAAAGGAAACATCAAAGAAGAGAAGAAAGAAATTGCTACCAAATACAGCGTTGGTGATATGTTGGACTGTGAAGTTTCAGGAATCGTAGACTTTGGAGTATTTCTCCGAATCGAAAACAATCTTGAAGGGTTGGTTCACATTTCAGAAATGGACTGGTCATTGGTTGATGATCCTCGAGTATTATTCAAACTTGGTGATAAAGTGAAAGCAAAAATTATCGAAATCAAGAATGGAAAGATCTCATTGTCTATTAAGGCTCTGAAAGACAACCCATGGACAAAAGTTGAAGGAAAATACAAGAAAGATGATATCGTTTCTGGTGTAGTTATTAAATTCAATAAACACGGAGCATTAGTTGCAATCGAAGAAGGTGTTGCAGGTTTGATCCACGTTTCAGAATTTGGTGATGAAAAGAAATTGAAAGAAAAACTTTCTCTCGGAAAATCATACTCATTCAAAATTACTTTGTTTGATCCAAAAGAACACCGCATGACATTAGCAGTAGCTGAATAATGCAATAAAAAACAACCAATTTATGGTTGTTTTTTATTGATTAAATTTTGTCATTGCTTTCTCTTTTCCTTCTGTAAAGATAGTTTTAAGGATTGAACCAATCGTTTCAGAAACCTTTTTAAGTATTTCAAATTCTGACAATTCAAAATGACCAAGCACGTTTGGTTTTATTAATTCTCCGCTTTCAAGTAATCTGGAAATTCCAATCCTGATTCGGATGAATTCCCGACTGTTTAAATGTTCTTCGATAGATTTAATTCCGTTATGACCACCACTACCACGATCAAACGAAATCTTAATTTTTCCAAGAGGTAGATCTATATCATCATATATAACGATAATATTTTGAGGATCAATTCCCTCTTTTTGAACGAAATATTCAAGAGAAATGCCAGACTCATTCATAAATGTCTGTGGCTTAATCACATGAATTACCGTATCACCAATCTCTTCATGAGTTTCAGTACATTTTGCATACTTGTTTTCTTTCCAATCAGCATCTGGAAATGAATTATCTAACACAATCCAGCCCACATTATGTCGGGTTTGTTCATATTTTAAGCCTGGATTTCCAAGTCCTACCAATAAATACATATATAAGGACTATATCATAATTATCTATTTTCTTGAACTGCTTCATTTTTATCAGTATGTTCTATTTTATGTATAAGAATATGAAATCCAAAAGTGCCTATTGTAAGTACTACTATAAATATAATCACCCATAGAACCGTATGATACGGTAATGGTTTTAGTGTTATTGTTGCAATACCCTCTTGTGTATCGGTTTTCATAAATAAAGACTGATATTCGTCAGGAGATACTGCTGACTCCCCAATATTTTCGTTATATACATTTTTGTAGCTATAATTATTTGATTTTTGTGATGCTATATATCCGTTCGGAGTAACTAATGTCACGTTTTTTGAATGTAGTTTATGAATAGATTCTGGGATATTTATTTTTGAACTTTTTTGCAAAATAGTAAACAGAGGAAATGTAAATTCATTATTTTCTGACTGTAGCTTCCAATTTCCTAAATCAATATCATTATCTGAATTATTATTGAGTATAATGGTTCCAGCTGAGTTTATAGTAACAGCAATAGTTGCTGGAATTACCGTAATTGTTTTCTTATGGATAGTATCAGGTTCATTTTTAAATATATTTGAATAATACCGTAATGTAATTACGTATTGCCCTGGTTCTTGATAAGTATAATTAAATCGTGTGCTTTTATTAAAAACAAATGATCCACCATCACCCATAGACCATTCAAACCGGCCCCGGGAAGTATCTAAAATTCCATCTTTTTTAACTTCTGAACTGAAATCGAGCGGAACCTGTTGTACAACGATATCAGGCGTAATCATTCGCGATGAATATACTGGATCTGGTTCAATTTGAATAGTTGTATCTTTTTCTTCGTCTCTAGGTTTTATAACCACAGGAACTGGCGTTGTATTGGTTGTAGAATTACCTGTCCCGCTATTCCCACCAGTATTTCCTATCCCGTTGTTATTAGTAGTATTATTCGAAATATTTTGTGCAGCTGGTGTTGCGGTTCCAGTAACCCAATCTGCTCCGTTTCTCTGCATGGTTTCTTTTGTGCTTGCATTCCCAGCAACCCAGCCTCCTGTCATAGCAACGGTATCCATGACCTGTTCCGTATTATTTTTTATCACCAGCGTTTCACCTTCATTCCCCAGAGCGCCAGAATAAACTATACCCGCAGTGATTCCTGGAACTGATGTATCATCTGTTCGTTCCAGTAACATATATCCGCCAGCGCTCAATGTCCCCTTCAAGGAAATAATTGGTGACCCATCACTTGCTTGCAATGTCCACCCATCTAGAATTATTGGTGCAGTTCCATTATTAAATAATTCTATCCACTCATCATTAACCGAGGTTGTGGTTCCCATCCAAGCGATTTCATTAATAAGAACATCGGCATAGACATTATGTGTAACACCAAAAAAGATACTCATCGTAAAGATGAATAATATTAACTTATTTATTTTCATACACATTAATCTATTATTCTAATAACTTTTTAAGTATATCTTCTGGAACTTCACGAACAGTACTGGAGGTTGCTGGTTGTGGAGTAGTAATTGTGACTTGTTCTTGGTTTTTATTTTCAAATTCCTTTTTCATTACTGATTCTTCGGTTTTTTTGAATTGTTGTAATGTTTCTTTTAGAGCTGTTTGATCGTGTGTTGGTTTTTCTGCTGCAGGTGGTTTTTTTGCATCCTCTACTGCTTTTAATGCTTTTGCCTTTTCAAGTGCTTCCATCAATACATTTTTTGTTTCGGGTTTTGCTGCACGATCTTTTACCGGTTTATCTAATACTTTTTCTTTTTGAGCAGGTACTTGTTGTAATGTGATTTTTGATGTTGCAACAGCTTTAGGTAAAGGTTCAGGATTACTAGTTACTGTTGTGGTATCAGAAAATTCTAATTGATCCAGTAAATTGTTCATTTCAGGCGATAATACAACAGTAGTTTCTTTTTCTATCGCTGGTTTTGGTGTTGTTTTTTTAGGTTGAGCAATAATTGTTGGTTTAGGTATACTATCTTTTTTAGTCACAGGGGCACTCTTTGCAACATTGTTTCGCACTGAAGGTGTTACGGTCGGAACAACATATGTTTTTGGTTTTGGTGTTGTTTCTGTTGGAGTATCCTTTTTATATACAGCACGTTGATCTGTAAACCATCCCATTATTTTCTCTTCTACTTCTACACGTTTTCGAGCATAATTAGCTCGTGATGTATCAATAACTAAATCACGCTGAGGTGTTTCAAGGGGTTGAATCGGACCAAGAGTTGCTGCGGAAAACGGCTTTGACGCCATACCATCAATCAATAGTGTTAAGAAAACTTGTCCAAATGAAATATTTTGTAAATCTTCACCATTAAAAACTGGGGCGAATACTCGTTCCATAAATTCTGCATCCAATGGTCCAACTCGGAATGTAATAGTGGTTCCCATGTTTCCAAAAACCGCATCACGAATGGTTTCCTCCATCTGTGCGATGAATTGGTTAGCAACCGTCAATGCCAGTTTATATTTTCGGGCTTCCGACAAAATGTTTGCAAATGAATCGTTGGCAAAGTTTTGGAACTCATCCACGTAAAAATACATGGGCGCCATTACTGCTTTTTGTTCTGGGTTCAAATTTTCGCGCGACATAGCAGCCAAGTAAATTTTAGTAATTAACAGAGCTCCTAACAATGTGGCACTTTGTTCTCCAATTAATCCTTTTGACATGTTCATGATGATAATTTTTCGTTCATCCATGGCTTGTCGGAAATTAAATGTTGACTTCCCTTGTCCAATAATATTTCGGATTATTGGATTGGTTGTAAATTGTCCAATTTTATTAACAAGTGCCGCGATTGCTTCACTCCATCGTTTATCATCCCATTTCATTAATTCGTCCCACGCATTTCGTACGGTCGGATCCTGAATATTTGCAATTACTCGTTTACGAAAATCTTTATCAGTTAACATCCGGTTAATACCCAGTAAACTTGGCTCTGGATATTCCAAAAGCGCGAGCATGGTGTTGTTTAAAATATATTCCATTCGTCCTGAAAACGCATCAGGCCAGATTTTTTTAAATACCGTCATTAATCCATCAGTAATCAGGGATCGCTCGGCAGCAGATGCATTATCTGAAATTTCCATTGGATTAAATGCGACTGGGTATTCATTGTCTCCAGGGAAAAAGTAAATAACATCATTGATTCGTGATGTTGGAATATAACTTAAAATTTTATCAGCACTTTCACCGTGTGGGTCGATAAAAGCAACACCGTTGCCGTGATAAATATCCTGCACAATCATGTTTTCCAAAAGAGTTGTCTTTCCTGTTCCAGATTTTCCAATAATATATAAATGACGAAAACGATCCTTGGCCTTGATACCAAATTTTGTCATCGTATTTCGGAAATCAGTTTTTCCGATATAGGTAATTTCTGAAGGATTGTCCATAGTTAAGAATAGTATACACCATTTGGTAAAATTCGTGCAAATTTTTTCCCCAATCTCTCCACACTATTGTACACTTCACCGGCCAGTAACTCCATGCTATGTTAGTAGTATGAAACAAAAAATTGGCTCAACAATTGTACGAATTCCACCGCAAGATATTGATGCAGAAAAAGCATTACTTGGGTCTATTATGGTTCGTCCTATCGGAGTCCATGATATTATGGATACTATTTTCCCAGAAACTTTTTATGTTGAAAAACATGGAATGATTTATCGTGAAATGATTGACTTGGTAAATAAAAATGAACCAATCGATTTAGTATCTCTTACGACAAAATTACGTGAACGAAAAGTAATTGATTCGATTGGTGGAGTGGATTATCTGAATGAATTAGTAACTATGGTTCCTGCATCAACAAATATCGCTCATTACGCCGACATTGTTGCAAAAAAATCAAGCTTGCGAAATTTGATCTCCGTTGGTGATGATATTTCGGAATTAGGTTATCAAGAAGGACAAGAAATCGAAGAAGTATTAGGCGAGGCTGAAAAAAGAGTTCTCGAGGTTACGAACAATTCTGGGCGAGTAAAGAAATTCGTAACAGCGCGCGATATTTTACCTGAAACATACGAGACAATTCAAAAGCTTGCAGATAATAAACATGAACTCCGCGGTGTACCATCTGGATTTAAACGACTGGATGATAAACTTGCTGGTTTCCAAAAATCAGATCTGATTATTTTGGCTGCACGTCCATCTATGGGTAAAACTTCGTTTGCATTGGATATTGCACGAAAAGCAGCCCTCAATCACAATATTCCCGTTGGAATATTTTCACTCGAAATGTCCGCATTGTCCCTCATGGATCGTATGTTATCTGCAGAGGCAAATGTTGATAACTGGAAAATGAAAACTGGTAATTTACGTGAACAAGATTGGCTTGATCTAACTGACGCAATGAGTCGTCTACAAAAAGCCCCAATCTTGATCGATGATCAGGCAGGAAACTCTATCTTAAAAATGCGATCAACTGCACGTCGAATGAAAATGGAACACGGACTAGGTCTGCTTATTATCGATTACTTACAATTAATTACCACCACAAAAAACTTTGATTCCATGGTAAACCAGGTAACTGAAATTTCACGATCATTGAAAGGATTAGCTCGTGAACTGAATGTTCCTGTTATTGCGCTATCACAGTTGAACCGTTCTGTGGAAACACGTGGAGGACGACCTCGATTGTCAGACCTTCGTGATTCCGGATCCATCGAGCAGGATGCCGACGTAGTAATGTTCATTCATCGTGACAAGGAATCTGAGTCACAAATTGCAGAGATCTTGATTGAAAAACACCGTAATGGTGCAACCGGAATGGTTGAATTGGTATTCGACGGAAGTAAAACAACATTCATCGAAGTTGAGAAAAGAGATTTTGCAGATTTTGCAGCCGATGCTGCAGGTTCTGGAAATGGATTTGTGGATGATAACTTTTAATTATGCAGACACCATTTGAACAATTGGCACATTTATTTACCAAATTCCCTGGAATTGGACGACGACAAGCAAAAAGGTTTGCTTATTTTGTCGTGCAATCAAATCCTGATTTTATTCGAGAATTACAAGAAAAGATCACCGATACACGAAAAACAGTAAAATTATGTCCAATTAGTTTTCAATATTTCACAACCACTGATCCAGGTATTATTACATCACCGATTGTTCGTGATGACACGCGAGACAATTCAATATTGTTGATTGTTGAAAAGGATCAGGATATCGAGGCATTTGAAAAGTCACAAACCTACCATGGACAATATTTTGTTTTGGGTAATCTTGGAAACTTGCTGGATACGGAAATGGATGAGCAATTCCGTATCAAAGCCTTAGTTAAATTGATTAATCAAAAAGGTGCGGATTTATCTGAAATAATTTTTGCATTACCTGCAAACCCTGATGCAGATCGAATTACGTACACATTACAACAAAAATTACTACCTTTGTCAGAACAATTTGGATTCAGTATTTCACAACTTGGACGAGGATTCTCTACGGGTGCTGAGGTTGAATATGCAGATTCTGAAACGCTTTCAAGTGCACTCGAAAATAGAAAATAAAAAACACCTCTTGGTGTTTTTTATTTTTTGTAATTACCCGATGATTTCACAAACATCTTCACTAAACTGACCTTCATATGTTATTAAATTTACATATCCATATATACAACGATTCTCATCTTTATTGATTGTCCTAGTCCCAATTATATAAGGAAAACCATTATCTCGTGGAGATTTTCCAGGAACATATGTAGATATGTGGATGTCACTAATACCATTAACCCCTAAACGAATAAAGAATGACCCTATTGTGAGGAAAGTATTAATAATTATTAATATAAAAATAGCCGTAAGTACTTTTTTCATAAATCGAAACTGTTTAATAGTTATTCTTTCGGCCGCATGATCGGATAAAAGATCACATCACGTAGATTATCCTGTTCAGTCAGTAATGCTACTAAAC
>CAZSCW010000020.1:4260-8733 GCA_964605495.1 uncultured Candidatus Saccharibacteria bacterium | reverse complement strand
ATAGATTTTTTTTCTTATGTTCTGACATAATAAAAGATAATTATAATAAATTAATAACCAATGTGCTCCATAATATAAGGATAGTATATTTGGTTGTAGTATACTCCTAAAATTCCTCGTCCACAAGTTCGTCGTCTACATATTCAGATGATAGGGCAACAGTAGGCTGTTCTCGGGTAGCTCCTGATAAAATTTCACGAGGTTTTGATCCGTCAGCTGGTCCTACTACTCCGCGTTCCTCTAGTATATCAATTAATCGTGCAGCACGTGAATAACCAACTTTTAATCTGCGCTGTAGGTAACTAGTGCTGGCTTTCCCTGCGTCCATAACTGCTCGTTTTGCGTCTTCGTACAATGGATCATCGTTTTCTTCATCACTATCAAAATCGATTCCTACAATTGATTTTTCGTCTTCCAATGTTTCACTCATAATAATATGATCTGACAATTTTGGATTTCGCTTCTTGATGAATGCAACAACCCCTTTGATTTCTTCCTCTGGAATATTTGCAGCCTGCATACGTTCCGGTTTTGACATGTCAGATCCTTGGAAGAGCATGTCTCCGCGACCGAGTAGTGATTCAGCGCCTGGAGCATCGAGAATAGTTCGTGAATCGATTTGTGATGCAACCTGCAGTGCTAATCGTGATGGAATGTTTGCCTTGATGAGTCCGGTAATAACGTTTACCGATGGTCGCTGTGTTGAAAGGATTAAGTGAATACCTGTCGCACGCGACATTTGTGCCAATCGTACGATTGCAGACTCAAGTTCCCGTGGATATGCCTGCATGATGTCGGCCAACTCGTCGATAATAATTACGATATACGGCATTTTTTCCGGAAGCTCGCCTTCAGTCTTTTTCTTTGCAGAGTAGGCTGGATAGACAATATTTTCATGATACGATTTTATATCGCGAACCTTATGTTGTTCCAATAAATCATATCGTCGTTCCATTTCTTTTGCAGCCCATTTCAATGCAAGTACCGCTTTTTTAGGTTCCTTGATAACAGGTGTGAGTAGGTGTGGAATATCATTATATAATGTAAGCTCAACTCGTTTCGGATCCACCATGATCAATCGCAATTCATCAGGTGTGTTTCTATATAATAATGACATGATCAAGTTGTGAACTGTCACCGATTTTCCAGAACCTGTCGTACCTGCGATTAAGAGATGTGGCATTTTACCAATGTTTGCAAAATAGGACTTTCCAGTAACACCTTTACCCATTGCAACCAACAATCGTTCTGATGAATTTTGGAACTCATCACTTTCAAGCAAGCTCCCAAGTCCGACAGATGATTTGCTAATATTAGGGATCTCAATTCCAACAAGTGATTTTCCTGGAATAGGTGCTTCGATTCGGAGCGGGTGTGCAGCAAGTGACAACGCCAAATCCTGTTTCAATGCAACGATACGGGCCAGTTTCACGCCTTGTGCAGGCTTCATCGCATATCGTGTTACAGTTGGTCCGACAGATACTTCATCCATTTCTACGTCGATACCAAAGTTCGCAAGAGTTTGTTTGATTACGTTTCCTTGGGCGCGAATGTCTCCAACAGATGGTTTTCCAGCACTTTTAGAAAGTAATGAAAGTGGTGGTAGTACATAATCATCAGAAAAGCTGATTGGTTCAATAGAGAAGTTTTCAGTTTCAGGGACGGGTTTTTCTTTTTTAGTTGGTACAGCCTCTGCTGCTTGTAATGATTTTTCAAATGCTTCTCCTGGTTCTTTTTTGTCTTTTTCAGGAGAAGCTACTTCAGGGACATCTTCAAAATCCTCTTCATCAAAGACATATTCATCATCCGAATCATTAGATTCAAACAGGGAAGATAGCCATTCTAATAAATTAAACGATGATCGGAAAAAGATTAATCCGCCAACAATCGTCATTAAGGACAAAACGACAATTCCTCCAATTCTTGAAAACAGTGATATTCCTATAGATCCAATACTGTTACCAAGTAATCCTCCAAGGCTTAAGCTAGGGACAAATAGTTCAAGTAAACCAGTAACAGACATTATCATTGCAATTCCGGTAATAATATCAAGAAGGCGGGGGAGTAGTCGTTCAGGGAAGAGGATTGCTATCGATGTATAAAGTAAAATAAAAGGTAACAGTATTCCGACATACCCGAATATTCCAAGAGCAAGTTTTACATAAAAGAAATTACCGACAACTCCGCCTGATTTGAAGATACCGAGAAGCATGAGTAATGCGATGATAAAAAGGACAGAAAAACCTGCAATTTTTTGAAACATAGGTGAATGGTCTTGGTCTGTTTTTAAATCCGTCTTTCGGGAATCTTTTTTGTTGTTGATGGGTTGCTGTTTTTTAGCCATAAATATAGATTTATTATAGCATGCATTTTTTAGTTATGTTTATTTGATAATCCCTATTTCAAGAGCGTCTTTTAATGACTTTCATCTGGTTAATCATCATTTCAATTTGAGTCTAATAGATATATCTTTTGTCCTTGATTTTTTTCTAAATGTCAGTATACTGACGGACATGAATCCATTAAACACTTCTGAAGCTTTTAGCGCAGAACCAACGGTCATTCCCGTAGTCGGTGAATCACTTCGTTTTGTGTCAGAACGCATGGGTAAAATCACCCAAGCTGTTGTATTAATTTCCACTGTTGTCTATGACCCGCATCATTTGATGAATGATCTTGTCGGTTACGCTACACAGACCCTTTCTGATGTCTATTGCCTGGAATCAGACCCTACTCTTGCCAGTACTGCTGATGTTTCTCGTATTACTATTGGTTTGCGACATATCATTACTACTGCCGATATCTGTCATACTGCAGGACTATTGTCTGATATGAATTATCAAATAATACTATCTGAACTAAAGAGTTTAGATCAGTATGTACAAGAAAAGTTAGTCACATATTGCATTGGGCAAGTTGACTACCCATTCCGAGTTCCTGAATCAGAATCAAAGACATCATCTAATAATCAGATTTCATTAGATCGTTATTTTCAAGGTATTGGACAAACCGATAGGCAGTTAGCTCAAAGTAATCAATCAGAGACAAAAACATATCAACCACATCGAGAGATACAAAAAAATCCAATATCAGACACATCATTAAAATCTGAATATAGTAAAAATACAGAAAAGGACATTCAGACATCTCCAGTTCCAAAAATTACATTTAAACCTCAGGCGACATCAATGTCTGATTCGCATAAAATCGAACATAAATTGGTTCAGCAGTCATCAATAAAGCCAATTTCAGGTGAAGACAAAAAAGAGCGCCGTGACGCTATTATGAAAACTATCCGATCAAAAGGACAGGTAACCATCAGAGACATTTCAAAGAATATCCATGGATGCAGTGAAAAAACCATCCAGCGCGATCTACAAGAGTTAATTCAGCATGGTGTCCTAATCCGAGAAGGTGAAAAACGCTGGGCAGTATATAAATTGGCCATGAATAATGTTTAATTTTACTACTACCCTGTAATGTAAGATTTTGCGCCCTGTTTCGTTAGTATTACTAGGAACATCGTTATGTTTCCCTATACACCAACACTGGTTTACAGGGATATAACGATACTGTTCCAGAAAACGATATAACAGATATATCAATTCATAATGTCCTTTATACAAGAATTTGGATATTTTCCAAAAACAGTATATGGCGCAATATGCAAACAATATATCTATGATATACTTTTCTGTATATTCGAATGCTGTCTCGAAGTATTTCGAAAGCGCGCGCGGTGGTGGTCGTCCTTAAAACAGGATCATCACCGCGGGTGAGTATGCCACTTTGATAATGTATGACTGGTCTCGACTGTTCATATGTTCTCTACACACGACTGACGTCAAATGTGTGTGCATACACAAATCAATCTGTCTGTATATGTTCGTAATATATACAGATAAATTAAAATTATAATTTTAGTTAATAATCAACATAAAAAAAGATATGAAAAAAATCATGATCTCTTCTGTTGCAGCTTTCGCTCTTCTTGCAGGTTTTGCAGGTTCAGCATCAGCAGTTAGTGCAACAGAAATCTACACTCCTTCAACTGGATTCCTAAAATATGGATCTGGAATGGGTGCTAAAGTTTCACAAATGTCAAATGTTATGGCTGCTCAAAAAGCTCTTAACGTTTGTACAAACTCATCATTAGTAGTAGATGGAAAATTTGGTAAAAATACAACAGGTGTATTCAAAGCTTTCCAAGCTTCTAAAGGAATCGCACAAGATGGTGTTATTGGTCCAGTAACAGCAGGAAAACTTGCTGATTGTTCAGTAGGAACAACTGGTGATACATCTACAGGTTCATCTTCAACACTTTCAGGTGGAATGGGTGATCTACAAGATGTAAACGTTCTTTCAACTTATTCAAACGAAAAAGTTAAAGAAGGACAAAGTGATGCTAAAGTATTAGCTTTCGAAATCGAAGCTGATAACGGATCTGACCTTTTGATCTCAAACGTTCGTCTT
>CAZSCW010000020.1:0-4160 GCA_964605495.1 uncultured Candidatus Saccharibacteria bacterium | reverse complement strand
TTTCGAAATCGAAGCTGATAACGGATCTGACCTTTTGATCTCAAACGTTCGTCTTGCATTTGCAAATGCAGATACAGCTGGATCAAAGCGAATGAATAAATATATTGATGGTGTTAAAGTATGGCAAGATTCAAAAGAAGTTGGATCAGCTGATGTTTCTGACTTCTCAGAAAACAATGATGTATACTCACGAGCTATCAATTTATCAAACGCTGTTGTAAAAGATGGTGAAAAATCAAAATTCTATGTTTCAGTTGACGCAATTTCAAACGTTGATTCAAATGACATGGGGGAAGATTGGGGAATTGCTGTTGAATCAATCCGATTCAAAGACGCTTCAGGTGCAATCATTACTGATTCATCTACTGGTGATTTAGCAACTCTTTCAGATCTTAATACTGATGGAGATTATGCAGATGCTCATGAAACTGCTAAAAAATTCTCATTCGAAGATCTTACAACTTCAGGTGATCTAGAATTGAAAGTTTCAAAAGGAACTAACAGTCCTATCGCTCAAGTAGTTGAAGCTGACAGTGTTTCTGATACTCCTGACGTAACTTTGGTTGAAGCAAAAATCAAAGCTTCAGGTTCAGATATGGCTATCGACGAAATCAAATTTGACGTAACTCCTACAGGAGCTAACTCAAACGAAATCGTTAAAGAATACAAATTGATGGTAGATGGAAAAGAAATCGACTCTGTTGATTCTCCTTCAATCGCTTCAACTGTAACAGGATACGTAACATTTACAGATCTTAAAGATGACTTTATGATCGACAAAGATGATACTGTAACTGTTAAATTGGTTGCTGATATCAATGACTTCGAAAGTCCATTCGGAAACGGAGACAGTATCGTAGCTTCATTGAAAACTTCAACATCAGGTGCATTCTCAGTAGAGGATGAAAATGGTGACGATGTTTCTAACTCAGACTGGACAGGTTCAGCTGTAGGAGAAGCTCAAACATTCTTCGAAGATGGTATCATGGTTAAATTGGTAAGTACTCAAGCTGTTAAAACTGCTGGAGACGCACAAGCACCAGAATCAGATTCAGGATTGTTCACAATTACATTTGACGTTACTGCATTTGGTAGTGATGTATATGTAGATAAATCAGCTCCAGATACTACTGGTGGATCAGGTGAATCTGATATCGATGTTACAGGAACAGGTACTGTTACTTCAGAAATCACATCTTCAACAGGTGCTGATGAAGGAACTAACGGATACTTGGTAGAAGAAGGTACAACAGAACGATTCGTAGTTTCTACAAACGTTCTTGCTACTGCAACTGGATTCTTCAATGTTAAATTAGGAAGTATTGCATACGCATTAACTGATGCTAATGCAACAGATTACTACACATCTGATCTTGGAGATTTCAAAACAACATCTCTTAACTTAACAAACCGATAATTTCGGAACTGCTAATAAATAGATTAGTTACAAAAAACACCGCAAGGTGTTTTTTGTTTGTCTTTTAAAATAAATTAATTTTGAAAAATAAAACATATGATATAATTTTCTAGAATTTTTTCTTTAACTAATTAAATAAATCAAAAATTATGAAAACTAAATTATTAGTGTTGTTATTTTTTATGTCGGTATTTTATACCGATGTTTTTTCACAGGCTGGAACTGGTAAAATTGGTATTAATACTACTGCTCCAACTAAAACATTAGATATCAAAGGGGATCTTAGGGTTAGAATGATCAGAGATACCTCTGGTAATTTAAAACAACTCGCTGTCGATGATTCTGGAAATGTATACAAGGTAATAGGGAGTAATTCCATCAGTGATACCTGCCCAACAGGGTTTGTATCAGTAAATAATGAATATTGTATCGAACCAAATGAACGAACTGCAACAACATGGTGGAATGCAATACAGATTTGTGGAAGTTTGAATGCTCATTTATGTGAATGGTCTGAATGGTATTTTGCTGCTTTGAATGGACCATCTCTTGGGATGACTAACTTGACAGGTAATTGGGAATGGATTGGTGATACTGCTGGTGCTGGAACAGTAAGATATGTTGGCCTAACTAGTATTAAAGATATTGCCACTGCTGTTCCATATGACACTGTTTATTATGAATTCCGTTGCTGTAAATCAAAATAATCTACGTTCATAATATTGAGGCAGTAGTAAAACCGCACGGTTGCGGTTTTTTTGTATTTCAGTTCATGATATACTGGTGCTACTGTTATGAATAAATTAGCATCCATTTCTAAAAAATATATCGTTTTGGTATCGATTATTTGTTCGTTATTTATATTCGGTCATCAGGTAATCGCACAGAATGATCCAACGGTTGTTGTCCCGCCTGTCATCACCACCGACCCAACCCCGGTCATAGGTTCTTACAAAGGTAACTGTAACCCAACAACAGATGAAAACTGTTATCAGTTTCTAGAAGCATTACCAACCTCAGAAGGAGACTTAACCAGTGTAAACACCTCTGCAACAGGAAAAGAAGGTAAAGGATTAGGAGGATTCATTACCTTTGCATTTGAAATAGGGGTAGGGGTAGCAGGGGTACTGGGGGTAGTCATGCTCACCATCTATGGATTCCAGTATGCAGCTAATGATAAAAACATTGCAACGTTTGAAGTATTAAAAGAGAGGATTACGAAGGTTATGCTTGGATTGTTGTTGTTATTAGGTATCTTTGTAATACTTAATACTATTAATCCTGATTTGTTGATTGTGGAGCCGGGGATAAAGCCAGTACAACTTGTTATTAATGAAGCTGAATATGTAGGGGATTTAAATGATAACACAGTACAATCATCAATATACACAGCTCCAACTGCAAATTTAAAACAAAAACTGGATCAACTGGGTATATATTGTCCTGGATCTGGTGGCCCAGCAGAGGTTGAAAAAATTGCTGCCAGTTTCAAAAATAAAGTTACGTATCGATATGGAGGAAAAGGTACCAACGTTGCATTTGCTGGAAAAGATCGTGGTAATAACTGCCCAGCAGGAAATACATTATGTATCGATTGTTCGGGGTATGTAAATCTGGTTCATAAATGTGCTGGAATCCCTGCACAGGGTGGTGGGACTGCTGATATTTTTACAAAATCTGATGCAGAAAAAGTTAATTCATTTAATGAATCTAACGGTGTTGTTACTGTTAATGGTAAACCATTGAAGGCAGGTGATTTGGTGGGTACTGCAGGTAAACATGTATATGTTTATCTCGGTAAAGGAATTTTTTCTGACTCGACCTCTGATGCCAATGGGAGAAATTTGAATAAAATGGTGAGATATACCACAGGAGTACTCACCAGAATTGTAAATAATCCAAATTGGCAGATATCAGGTGGCGTGCACGTTAATCGAATTTAAAGCATAATGTTTTTATCTTAATTGTTTTACTGTATAATTACATTATGAAAGATTTCTGGACATGGCGAAAATTGATACTCTTTTTTGGTATTATTGGGCTGGGTATTGTTGGGCTGATGGTTGCAGATCAATATGATTTTTTAGCAGGACGAAATAGTCCAGCAACGACCATTGGTAACGGAACAGCTGATCCATTAGTTTCCGGAACAGTTAGTCCACGTAATTATATTCAACCAGGAACATCAAAAAATTCACCAAGTAAATCAGAACCAACCGCAATTGATGGGATTAAAAAAACACCTCAATAGGGGTGTTTTTGCATCATGTAGGATTGGGAGTATAATATAGATATATGAATATAAAAAACATCGATTTGCATATTATTAAATTCTTTCAAAAACATTGGATCGCCACAGCACGATTTTCTATTGCAGTGGTATTTATATGGTTTGGGATGCTGAAGGTTTTAGGATTATCACCAGCAGGATCATTGGTGCATAATTTATTTGAATCATCGATTCATTTTGTTTCGTTTGCAAGTTTCTACACATTTTTTGCATGGTTTGAGGTGGTAATAGGAATACTTTTCCTTATTCCAAAAATGACCCGCATTGTAATGCCGTTACTGGCAATTCATATGATTACGACTTTTGGGCCACTAGTATTATTACCAGATGCATCATGGTCAGGATTTATGGTTCCAACATTGGTAGGACAATATATTATTAAAAACTTAGTAATTATCGCAGCAGCGATGGGAATTATCGCACATTTGCATCCGATTGAAAATAAATAACTAT
>CAZSCW010000019.1:0-8783 GCA_964605495.1 uncultured Candidatus Saccharibacteria bacterium | reverse complement strand
GGATAAAAGATCACATCACGTAGATTATCCTGTTCAGTCAGTAATGCTACTAAACGATCAATTCCCATCCCAAACCCTGTCATAGGTGGCATTCCATGCTCCATGGCGGTTATGAATCGTTCATCGGTTTCCATTGCTTCATCATCCCCTCTTGCTTTTGCTGCAGATTGCTTTTCCAATAATTCACGTTGAATGATTGGATTTACCAGCTCTGCATATTGGTTAGTAATTTCAGCACCTGCGATGATTAGTTGAGTAACCTGTGCAGTTCCATCTGGATTTTGTTGCGCAAGAGGTTTTAATTCACTTGGATAATTCATTACGAATGTCGGCTGAACGATTTTGTTTCGCGATGATTTTTTGTAAATATGATCGAGCAAATTACCTCGTCCAGTCTTTGAAATATCCTCGTCGCTCATTCCCCATTTTTTCGCAGCAGATTTTATTTCATCCATACTCGCATGTTCCATATCCAAATCTGCGTTTTGCTTCAACAGTTCTGCAAACGTAAGGCGTGGCCAAATTCCATCCAGGTCAATCTCAACCTTGTTACCCTCCTTATCTTCTACTATGAACATAGTTTTACCAATTATATCCAATGCCAAGCCTCGGATTAATTGCTCAGTCCACAACATATTAGTTTCAAGTGTTTCGTACGCTGCATACCATTCAATCATAGTGAATTCCTGAATATGCGTTGGATCACTCCCTTCGTTACGGAAATTTTTTCCGATTTCATAAATTCTATTATATCCGGAAACCATCATCATTTTGTGTTCTAATTCCAATGAAATACGGAGAACCATATCCATGTCATAATCATTGTGATGTGTATTGAATGTTCGAGCCATTGCGCCACCTGCCTGATTCTGTAAAATCGGTGTTTCAATTTCCAAGAAGTTTTTTGCATCAAAAAAGTTGCGAATATATTTAATTATTTTTGCGCGAGTTTCAAATCGTTTATAAACATCATGATCAACAATCGCATCCAAGTATCGTTTACGCATTTTTTCTTCTGTATCCTCTAATCCATAATGTTCTGATGGAATCGGTAGAAGTGCCTTGGTTGCCATGGTCCATGATTTCACCAACAAACTTTGTGCGCCTTTTTGAGTGATAAATAGAGTTCCGGTTACAGAAATAAAATCTCCCAAATCAGCTGTTTCTCCGAATAGTGTAAACAGTTTTTCATCAATTTCATCTTTTTTAAATACTGCCTGAAATTTTTCCGTACCATCAAAAAGAGTCACAAACATAATTGCACCCTGACCGCGCAATGATAGAATTCGCCCAACAACCGAAATAGATTCATTAGTTGCTGAAAGATCGTCAAAGGAATTTAGAACCTCTGAAAGCGCATGAGTTCGTGATACACATGCTGGAAATGCATTCATGCCAAATTCACGAAGTTTTTCAAGTTTTTCCATGCGTACTGCACGTAATTCAGAAAGTGTTGCCATATTGGATGATTCTACCATAAAAATATCCATAAAAAAAGACTCTCTGGATTGAGAGTCTTTTGTAAAAATTAAGCCCGCTTTATGTAAATTATTTTTGGTAATTCACCCTTAAAAACAAAATTAGTAACCCCACATAACCACATGTCGTGACCTTTTTCTGGTGAACCTGTAATTATTCCTTCGAACTGCCTTAGGTTGTAATATCCACCACCAAACTGAAGCTCGAACGAAACAAATGTTAATTGGTCAGCATCCTCAAATGGTTCATTTGAGATCTCTAACTTAATTTTTTCTTGTCCGTTGGCAATCATATTAAGCATATCATCTGCCCCGGCTACCATTTCTAATTCTCCTTTATCACCAGGCCAATCTGGCAAATCAACATACCATTGATTACTTAAGGTTTTATAAAATTCATAAACCCCTCTAATTTTCTCTGTTGCAGTTTCCATTTTTTGAAATTTTTTGGTTATTATACACAAAATATTCTATTTTACAAAAAGAGCGCCTATCGTAGGAGCTCTCTCTTTAAGTAAATTGCCGCCGGATACTAACGATGGATTCCACCTGCTTTATGAGTACCAGTACCTCCACCAAAATAAATCTTTTTCATAAAATAACTGTTTGAATATATTTTATATTTTATGAAAATAAAAGTCAATAATTATTGGATTGATATAATCGTATACCCAACATTTCCGCGCGGAGTTACAATCTCAAAACTATCTCCTGCTTTTTTATTTACCATTGCAGATCCCATTGGCGAGCTCGTTGAAATCTTACCCTGTGCAATATCAGCCTCGGTATCTGAAACGATCATAAATGTTTTTTCTGTATCATCTCCTTCTTTTTTAACAACCACAGTTGCGCCAAGTTCCACAGTGCCAGAATCTGAGCGCTTAATGATTTCAGCTCGTTTTAAAATGTCTTCTAATTCCATAATGCGAGATTCATTTTTCCCTTGCTCACCACGAGCTGCATGATATTCCGCATTTTCTGAAAGATCACCCAAAGCCCGTGCTGTTGCAACACGTTCGCCAATCTGATCGCGCATGGTTGTTTTTCGCTCCATGAGCTCTGCTTCTAGTTCTGCTTTTTTTGATTCTGTAATAAATTCTTTTTCCATATTTTGCTACTGTAACACATTTTAAAAATAAAAAAAGCCAAGCAAGACTACCTGGCTAATTTAGTGAGTTTGGAAAAATTCAGGCTCATTTAACTGTATTTGATCAAGCATATAACGCACAGCACGTGATGCACCAGCCTCGTTCGTTGATGGCGCCATTTCCATTACAACCGCATATACATAGGTTGGGTTATCACTTGGGAAAAATCCCGTTGACCATGAATTACTGAATTTTCTTCCTTTTCCTACCTGCGCGGTTCCTGTTTTTGTTGAAACCTGAACATATGGGACATTTAATACCTGTGCCGTACCGCGCAATACTGTTTGTCGCATTGCATCGTGAATAATTTGGTAATTTTTTTCATCAATACCGGTAACTGACTTTTTTTCAGAATCTTTTATTCCTGTATTCAATTCTATATGAGGAGTAATCAAAGTGCCACTGTTAGCAATAGCACCGACAGCTCGCACCATCTGCAACAATGATACCTGAAATCCAAATTGTCCAATTGCAGAGTTGTATGTATCCCCTTGCCGCCATGCACCATCGGTAAAGTTTTTCAATTTCCATTCTGGGGATGGAACTGTCCCTGGTTTGTCATTTTCTAAAGAAAAACCTGTAGGGGTACCAATTCCAAATTTATTGATATAGCTGTCAATTTTTGAAATACCTAATCCGGCTTGATCCTTGTACCCACCACCAATTGCATAAAAAAATGTATTTACAGATTCTGCAATTGCCGTATAAACATTCGTTGGACCATGACCTCCTTTTTTCCAGTCACGAAAAATTTGCGGCTGTGATGGATTATATCGGTTTGGAATTTCAACCTGTCCAACACTGTATACAATAGTCTGCGGGGTAATAATCCCTTCCTGTAGAGCTCCTAGTGCTAGATAAGGTTTTACGGTTGAACCAGGAGTATACAATCCAGATATTGCACGGTTTAAATACACCTTTCTTTTATCCAATGCGTACGATGCGATCACTTCTTTGTTCTTACCTTCGGCTAATATATTAGCATCATATTCCGGATAACTGGTCATTGCAATTAGTTCTCCTGTTTTTATATTCATTACAATTCCAGCACCTCCTTCGAATCCACTGCTTTCTGCTAAATCTTTTATTCCTGTATATAATGCAGATTGAACTGTAGAATCAATCGTTAAAGTCAGATTTTTCCCAGGTTCTGGCGGAATCATCATGTTCTCTGAAGTAATAGCCCCTTTTGCGTCAACTTCTACCACCTTACTACCGTTTTTCCCTGATAAATATTGGCTGTATTTTTTTTCAATGCCGCTTTTCCCTTCAATTGTTTCTCGCCAAAAAAATCCAGATTGATCACGTGTAGGATATCCTACATAACCAAGTAAATGACCATAACCTCCACCCTCAATGTATTCACGATGTAAAAATGGTTCTCCTGTAGGTGCAGGAATATTCCACGCAAGTGGTTTTTGATTTCGATCAAAAATTACCCCACGTTCTGAAAAGATTGGAATTTCCTGTAATCGATTATTTTCACTAAGACTAAAGAATTTAGCACCTTGTATAATCTGAACTTTTACTAATTGAAATGTAAAGAGGAAAAAAAATAATACCAGAAAAAATCCAAACCAGCGTATGGATTTTTTACTAATCGGCTTTTCAATCATTCCTTCAAATTGCTGTGTATTGAAACCTGGACGATTTTCAGAATCGAGCAATATCTGATCAGGATCGATGTTAAAGTGCTTAATTTTCTTTGGTCGTCTAAAAATCATAATAATGGTTCTGGTTTTTGTGTATTCTTCTGAATTATTATCATAATCAGATAGATAATAATAGCAACTCCTGTATGTATAACCCAAAGATACCAAGGACTGCCTGGTACATGGAATGCTATATCATATACTATTCCCACAATTAGTATTTCAAAAAAATTATCAAAAATAAACGCGAAAATTACTCCAAGAATTCCAATCAACCACACAGGAAAAATTGTAATTCCAAGCAATAAAACAATAACACTAATTAATCTATTAACGAATTCTTTCATATATTAAAAATCATGAGGATTGCGAATCTTTTGAATAATTTTATTAATGATTGCCAATAATGCAATCGTAATAATTCCATAAAATATAACTGGAGTAGTAAAAATAAATAAAAATATATTCAACGCAAAAACGTATAATTTCAACAAGAAAACATTTCCATTACCTTTAAAATCTTGACCTGATCCCTGGAAGAGGGTCCCTTGATCTCCATTTATTACATTATCAACTCGTTCGTTTCTGTTTTCTTCTGTAGTCTGTGACAACGAAGTAATTTGTAATTCTTTTTCGGCTTTAATGTCACGCCAAATACCTGATTGTTGTGCTCTCCATGCATCAACTTTTTCATACACTGAAATACCCCAAGCCCTAACAATGGTCCAAATATTTTTAGCTTTTTCTTTTACCACAGCAGTACCTGTTGCAGGTTCGGTTTGAGCTGTTGTCGCTGCAGAATCGGTATTTGTTGTGGTAACCGATGTTTTAACCACTGCTGTTTCTGCATATGCTGAAGTCGCAAAAAAACCAGTAAATACTATTGATAATCCTATAATAGCCATAAACAGTGACGTTGAAAAAGTAATTCGTTTCATAACCTGATTATACCATACCGGTTTTAAAATAAAAGAAATCAGGTTTGTGTTAAAAATTATCCACAGTCCTATACTTGCATTTTATTTAAATAGTGTATATACTACACTTAATATAGGAACTTATTAAAAAATAGTTGCCCGTCACTCTATATCACCTATATTTATCCTTTAATTGTATGGAATCATTTTTAAACATTAATAATATCTTTTTTACCTTTTTGGGTTATCAGATGAGCTATATCGAATTCTTTGGTACTATTTTTAACATTTGGTCAGTATGGCTAGTGGCAAAAAACAAAATACTAAATTGGCCCATTGGATTAATTGGAACAATATTGTTCACTGCCCTTTTTTGGCAAATTCATTTGTATTCAGATTTCTTGGAACAGATTTATTATTTTATTACCGGAATCTGGGGTTGGTGGGTTTGGTCTCAAAGTAATAAAATAGATAACACTGAAAGCGGTATTACTGTATTAAAACGAAATATGCAAATCATATGGCTATTTGTTATTGCATTTGGAACTGTAATGCTCGGTTATGTGACCAGACATTTAAATATTTGGTTACCAGCATATTTCCCTGCTGCAGCATCATTTGCATATCTTGATGCATTTACTACTGTAGTTAGTTTTGTAGCAACTATTCTTTTAATTCGTAAAAAAATTGATGCGTGGTATCTATGGATTTTAATTGATATTATTGGTATTTGGCTTTACTGGGTAAAAGGAGTTCATTTTGTATCACTTTTGTACGTTGTATTCCTTATTCTTGCAACCAAAGGTTTACTAAATTGGTTACATATTAAAAATAACCAAAAATAATTATATGACTACTGGATTTATTGTTGGGAAGTTTTACCCCTTCCATCTGGGCCATATGTACCTAATCGATGTTGCTCGCGCAAATTGTGATCATTTAATTGTTTGGGTATGTGAAAAAGCATCACAAAATGTATTAGGACATATCCGTGCAAAATGGATCAAGGAATTATACCCAGACATTGAAGTGCGATTAGTCCCGGATACCCTGGATGATAATGATAGTGAGGGTTGGGCAAATTATACCGTACGGGTTTTAGGACGAGCCCCTGATATTGTGTTCACATCAGAAGACTACGGTGAACCCTATGCAAGATTAATGGGTTCACGTCATATGTTAGTCGACAAACATCGTGTACATGTTCCTGTTTCAGGAACAAAAATCAGAAATGATACTTTGGCACACTGGGGATATTTAGCTGCACCACAACGAGCTTATTACGCAAAACGTATTGTAATTCTGGGTGCCGAATCAACAGGTACTACTACTCTTGCAAAACTACTTCGCGATCATTACAACACAGAATGGGTTCCTGAATATGGTCGTGATTATTGTGTTCGTAGAAAAGAAGAATCATGGACAGAATGGCAAACCGAAGAATTTATTCACATTGCCTCAGAACAAAACCGTCAAGAAAATGAACGAGCTAGAAATGCACACGGAGTTCTCATATGCGATACTGATGCATTTGCAACAACGGTATGGCACCGCAGATACATGGGATTTTATTCTGATATCGTAAATAACATTGGTGAACAAAATACACATGATTTTTATATCCTCACCGGTGATGAAATCCCTTTTGTTCAAGATGGGACACGGGATGGCGAACATATTCGACACGAAATGCACGAATGGTTTATAGATCGATTAAATGAAACCGGAAGAAATTACGCATTGGTAACTGGTACCACCCCAGAACGTCTACAGCAATCTATTAATATAATTGATGGTATATTAAAAGCCCAATAATGGGCTTTTAATAATGTTATTGAACAACTGAAATAAAGATTAATGTATCTCCTGCTGTATTGGTCAGAGTAAGCTTTGTTCCATCCTGGACAATGTTTATTCCAGAACCAATAGACGCAAATGAGTTTTCAATATCCATTAAGTTTACTGGTGATTGGCAATACATCAATGTACTGACCATGTTTGCTTTGATGGTACTACCATCCAATATATATTGACCACTCATAGCATTACAAAATTTTGCGTTCACTGAGCCGTTCTTAAATGAAAGAGTATAATCAATAGCATCTGGGATTGGTTCACCATTATAAGAAACCAATCGGTATGCTGTGTTATCAATTTTTAATATAGCGCTAGTTGGTGTAGTTGATAGATCTTTGTATTTTAATACAAAAAACATAGTACCTGCATCTTTTGCAAGATTAAGGCGTAACTCATCACCAGTGATACCGTATGAAGCAACTTGTCCTAGTTGTTGAATGTATTGTGTTTCAAATGAACCTACACAGAATTTTTTTGTAGAAATAAATGGTTCAAATGTGATACTGTCGCCTTTAATACTGAAAGTACTTTTCAGACTATTACAATCTGTTGTACTGGTAACTGTCTTATTTTTTGCAAATGAAATAACAAACTTATCATTATTTGGAGCGGCCTTCTTTGTACCATTTGCCATCAATGTATATTGCCATGTCCAATCTGTACTAGAAAGAGAGGTGGTAATATCTGATGAATTAACAGTTTCATTTTTAGGTAAAGAAATTTGTTTTTGATTATTGGTTTTTGATGGAACACTTGTTATTATTTCTGAGGTATCAGTATTATTTAAAACTGAATCCGTTGGTTCAACAGTGGTTTTTTTACTTGAAACAAGGATTAAAACCATTACTAAAACCAGAAAAGCAATAATACCTACTATATACTTGATTTTTTTATTCATACACTAAAATAATTTTACTAATAATAAAAGAAATACAAACTAATAATGCTTCATAAATATGGTAGCACTTTATTGGTTTTTTAAAAAGACTACTAGATAAACTTGTCAAAAGTATTTTGTATGGTATATTGTAGAAAAATAAACCATGTACCAAAAAGAATATCCCGAAGACGACTCATCTCTTGTTCAACTTTTTCAACGAGGCGACAATAATGCTTTTTCAAAACTTTATAACAAGTATAAAACTAACCTTTTCCGTTATTTTGTAAAATTATCTGGAAATGAACACGATGCAGAAGATATCATGCAAGAGGTATTAATCAGGGTAATGATAGCAATTAATGCAGGTAAATACCAAAATAATAATTTTCCAGGGTGGCTCACAGTAATTGGATATAATTATTTTGTAAATAATTATAGAAAATCAAAGAAACATCCGATCATCCATCCAGATGATATTACTGTTCACATAAAAGAAATAGAGACTTCTCCGGAGCAAATGCTTATCAAAAATGAATCTGGTGATATTTTTAATCAGAAAATTAATTCATTACCTGAAAGTTTAAAAGATGTAATGCATTTATGGTTAGACGATATTCCTTATACAAAAGCATCTGAGATACTTAATATTAAATTAGGTACCTATAAAAGTAGAGCTTTTATAGCTCGAAAAGAACTAAAAAAACATTATGTATAATTATAAATGCTAGGTTCTGTCTAGCATTTTTTATTATTACTATTTTACTACAACAAAAACAACATAACTAGTTATGTTGTTTTTGTTTAAATTAAAATTATCACTTCTGATCTATCGATACTTTACTAAACTGCTG
>CAZSCW010000018.1:5066-8822 GCA_964605495.1 uncultured Candidatus Saccharibacteria bacterium | reverse complement strand
TAATTATAATATAAATTATTGTCAAAAAACACATCTGACCAATCTAATCGTATCAAAGTCAAAATCATACCCAATTGAATTGAGGTAATTTTTTATCTCGGTCAATTTTAAATCAAATACATTTGCTCCTGTGTTTGTTAATTCCTGTAGAGCCTTAGTAATAATCTTTACATCTTTTTTATCTGGTAATACATGCCCTATTTCTAGTTCAGCTCCCAATTGTCGCATTTTTTCCAAATGACTCAAAATCGTCCCAACAGTCATTTCGCGCTCTCTTGCTGTTTCTGCCACTGTTTTTCCAGATGCAACTAATTCATATGAAACTTCGTGGGTTTTGCTTTTTGATGACCCTGATTCTTTTGGTTTCTTTTTAACCTTTTTAGTTTCCAATGTTCCGCCAGATTGTAAAATGAACGCGTTGTAAATATCCTGCAATTCTGATTTTGAAAAATCACCCAAACGCACCTCTGCGCGATCAGAAATATTTTGTAGCTGTTGATCCATTTTTAAAATACGCGGATCAATAACCAACGCAGATTGCGAAAACCCAACCAAATGAAGCCCAGAAAGAGTTCGTACGCGTGACAATGCCACGTATCCCATCCCAAACGCGAATGCTCGCGACAAATCAATCACTGCAGCATCCAGACTCATTCCCTGACTCTTGTGCACAGTAATTGCCCACGCATGTCGCAAGGGCATTTGTGTAATAGATGCCAGAATTTTTCCATGGTCATCAATCGCCCATATTTCTGGATCAACAGTGATTTCTTTTCCGTTAAACAATTTCACCACTGGCTGATTACTGACCGTGAAATCAATCACTGTTCCACGTGTTCCGTTCACATATCCCTGGTCAAAACTATTTTTTACAAACATTACCTCTGTGCCTAATTTCAAAACCAGTTTTTCCGGTGCAAGACAACTTTTTTTCAATGTTTCGACCAAGTTTTCCTTTCCCTTGCTTTCCATGTAAAAAATAAACTCCTCTTCATCAATGGCAGCTAGTTGCTGATTATTGATTGTGTCTACATCTGCATTATGTGTGAACAATTTTGTTACATTTTGAAAATCATCCTCACTGTATTCACGAATCCGTTCTTCTAATGTTTCCAAATGATAATCCTGAACATTGTTCTGACGGATTGCATTTAGAATATCCGTGAATATTTCATCTTCCTGACGATGTTGTTCTGTTAAATAACAAATAATTGGATTCATTGCTTTCCAGACTTTTGAATCGATAACCATACTCACAGTTTCGCCCTTTTTTGTCACTGGCGGCAGCTGGAATAAATCTCCACACAAAACAACCTGGATTCCACCGAACGGAAGTTCAGGTTTTCTTTTGAACACTCGGCAAATACGATCCAATGTGTCTAGGAATGTTCCTGATAGCATTGAAATTTCATCAATGATCAACACCTTTACCTTGTCATAACGATCCCATAAGTATTTTTTTTCTTCCATCAGTTCAATATCCCAATCAGTTACATTGTCACGGATTCCAATTCCAGACCATGCGTGAATTGTCATTCCACCAATATGCGTCGCGGCAATTCCGGTCGATGCCGTGATTGCAACATCAATGTCATGCTCATTGAGATACTTGATAAACGCATTTAACACATAGGTCTTTCCAGACCCTGCACCGCCTGTCAGATACACTGATTTCCCCATTTTCATTATTGCGAGCGCGTTATCTTGAGTCATGACAGCAGTATATCATGCACCTACTGCATATCTACACTTGAACGAATCAGTTTTTATATGTGTGATACAATACTTCCCTTTTTGTTAAATTTAATGTATAATCATTTTCATGAATAACCAATCTAAAAAAGGTAAAACACATAAAAAATCAGAACGACGCTTTCCTACTCGTAAATCTGTGACCAAAAATGCCAAAAAAATGAACGGACCAATGAAGTTCGAAAAAAATGCATCAAAACGAAATACTCCAAAAAAACAAGCCGGAAAACCAGAACGTCGCATGGGTAAAAAAGATACCATCCTAAAAAGCATTCGCGACAACATGCAAAAATCACCGGTCAAAAAAGTTGCAAAGAAACGTGGAATTCTACCAAGTACATTACAACCGGGAATGGAGAGATTGGAGCGATATATGGCACATGTTGGAATTGCATCACGACGTGAAGCAAAAGAATTCATTAACAAAGGACTTGTTACCGTAAACGGAAAAGTAATCCGTGAACCAGGACATGGAATCAAACCTGATGTTGATAAAGTTAAAATTGCTGGTGGAGTTTTGGAAAATAAAGAAACAATTTTATTCTATAAACCTCGCGGAATTGAAACAGTAAAAACATCACCTGATGCAATCGATATTCATGACAAGTTTCCACAATTCAAACACTTGGCACCAATTGGACGACTTGATAAGGATTCTGAAGGACTGATTTTGTTATCAAACGACGGAGTTCTGGCGCGAACTGTCACTGGCGAAAACTCAACCGTTGATAAGGAATATCGCGTAACGGTGCGCGAAGACGTAATTCCGGCAGTGCTCCAAAAAATGGAACATAGCATGAAGATTGAAAAAATCATTACTAAGCCATGCATTGCAAAAAAGGTTGCGCAAAAAGAATTTTCAATCACCTTGCATGAAGGTCACAAACACCAAGTTCGCCGCATGGCAAATGCTTGTAAACTGACTGTTACCAGATTGGTACGTGTGCGAATCGGAGAATTGACCATTGGAAAAATGACTGCAGGAAACTTTAAAAAGATTCCAAATGATTTGATCCAAGAAATGAAGAAATAAAAAAACACCTTTTGGTGTTTTTTTATTAACTCAATCCAACCTGTTTTCGAACTATCTCCATTTTAGCTTTTGCTTTTGCATTCGCTTTTTCAGCTCCACTTTTTAAAATTTCTGCAACCAATTCTGGACTGTTTGCATAACGTTCGCGTCGTTCACGCATCGGTGTTACAAATGCCAAGATATCTGCAAGAAGTGCTTCCTTTAAGTCTTTATACTTCCCTTTTTTCTCTTCATATAGATCTTTCAATTCTGCTTCGGATTTAAACAATTTATGAATTGCATACACATTCGTTGGTACATCACCACTGGAGTCTGTAACAATACTCATAACTGCTTTTTTAATTTCTTCATCAGTTCCAAACAATGGAATGGTATTTTTATATGACTTGGACATCTTTTGTCCATCGATTCCTGGAACGGTTTCTACCGATTCAATGATTAGCTCCTTTGGCAACTTGAATGTTTCTCCAAATATATTGTTAAATTTCTGTGCAGTGTCTCTTGTATATTCGATATGTTGTTTTTGATCTTTTCCAACTGGAACAACATCTGCATCATAGAGTAAAATATCTGCCGCCATCAGCATTGGGTAATTAAATACACCAACGTTGATTTCATGATCCTTTGCCTCGGCATCCTTAAATGCATGTGCGCGCATCAAATACGGCATAGTGGTAATACAATCAAAGATCCATGCAAGTTCCGCATGACCCACTACATCAGATTGTCGGAACAGTGTAATTTTTTCCGGATCAAGTCCAATACCTAAATAGGTTAATACCAAATCTCGAGTCATTTCGCGCAAATCATTTGCATTATGAACTGACGTTAATGCGTGCAGATCGGCAATCATGATGTATGTATCGTAATCATCCTGAAGATCAACAAATTGTTTCAGTGCACCAAAATAATTCCCAATATGAGGAATTCCTGTTGGCTTTGCACCTGAAAGTAAAATTTTCTTTGAAGTA
>CAZSCW010000018.1:0-4966 GCA_964605495.1 uncultured Candidatus Saccharibacteria bacterium | reverse complement strand
TCGCTGTTTCAAAATCTCGTACGCTACAATTCCAACCGTTACTGACGCGTTCAATGATTCAACGTCGTTAGTCATAGGAATTTGGAGCAATGTATCACAATGTTCCATTGTTTTTTCACGCACACCACTTCCCTCGTTTCCAATCACAATTGCCACATTCGTATCAAATTGATATTCCCATACTGTCTGTGCAGGTTTTCCATATTGATCAAGTACCGATAACCCTACTACCCAGAATTTTTCTTTCTTCATCGCCTCGATACATTGATTGATATTTCCGATTTGGATAATAGGTACCTTTCCTACTGTTCCGGCTGATGTTTTAAACACTGCACTGGTAATTGGCGCCTGGTTTAGCTCAGCTACAATGATCGCATCTACTGCAAGTCCTGCCGCAGAACGAATAATCGCACCAACGTTTGAAACATCCATGATGTGGTCCAAAATAACAACTGTTTGCAATTTATTAGATTCTTTCATTGATGTGAAATAGTCATCCAATGTTGCATAGTCATATGGTTTTGATAGCGCAATAACACCCTGATGATTTACCGGATCTTTTAGCCATTGATCGATTTGCTTATCAGTCGTTCCGTTTACTGGAATGTTATTTCGTTTCGCTAAAATTCGGATTTCATCAAATCCTGATTGTTTTCCTGAATCTTTGATATAGATTCGTTTGATTGTAGTTGGGTTGTTACGTAATGCTTCGATGACTACGTGTTTTCCATAAATATAAAAGTCTTTGCTCATAGGTCACAAAATAGCATAAAAATTATGTTTTGTACAGGTTTCTTGAGATAACAAAAAAACAGCACCTTATAAGTACTGTTTTGTTTTTAGAATTATTTTAATTTGTAGCAGAAACCGTAAAGCCCCCATCTTCTTTCAAGAAGATACCAGAGCTATTATTAACCCGCAAATCATCGTGGGTTAGATAAGGATCTTTCTTGTTCAAGATTGCATCTATGAAATCCTTGTTCACTGGCGCAAACATACATTCATAGCTCTTTTTTGAAAGCTGGATTTCTTTTGCCTCGCCAAGATTGTTTTGGATAAAAAGGATACCAGAATTGATATTTAGCAACAGAGATCCTTTTGAACCGCGAATCTTAATGAATTCTTTGTATTGCGATTCTTCCAAAACTCGTTCGCCTGTAAACAAGTAATCTACGAAATTTCCATCTATTATACCTATCCTGCCTTCGGCTTCATATCGAGCATAGCTATCTGATATTTTCTTGCCCGAAATGAATATGTCTGGCGACAGCCAATCGAACATGAATCTCAATAAATCAATTTCATGACCAAAATGATCAAGAAGCAAGCTTCTGTCCTTTTTCCATTCATCTGTTACTTTGTGGTAAAGAAATGAAAATTCAAATTTTAGGATTTGTGCTTTTGAAAAATCTCCAACCATATTGCTGATAATTCCATCTTTTTCATGGATCAGTTTTTTCAATTCAACAATTGGTGGATCAAACCTGCGCGGATGACAAGACGAAATAACCAATCCTTTTTCATTTGCTATTCGCAGAGTGTTATTAACGATGTTCATACCTTCATAATCTATTGCCAAAGGCTTTTCTATAAACACATGTTTCCCAGCGTTTACACAATTAAACAATTGTTCTGGGTGATATTTATCAGGTGAGCCAATAAAAATAATATCTATTGTCTTGTCCTTGTAAATTTCATCCAACGTGCTTTGCTCAGGAATCGTATCTTTGAAAAATTCAGTCAGATCTAATTCGTTAATCTTTGGATCAAAATACCGAGAAATAACTACACCCTCTTTCAGGATGTATGGAACATGCGCCCGAAGTATATGTTCACCCATGCCGATTATAGCGGCTACTAATCTTTTTTTCATATATTAATGTGCTTTTTGTTTAACTTTATTATATATTATTATTTTCATAATGTCAATAATCATATATAATCTGGATATTTCAATCAAATTAATATATACTGCCCCGTATTGCCAGTTCGTCTAATGGTAGGACTTCGGTTTCTGGTACCGACTATTGGGGTTCGAGTCCCTGACTGGCAGCAATGTATTTTGCTTATATCTTACAATGTGCTGATCAGACATTTTATTGTGGATCAACTAATAATTTGGAGAAACGACTTCATGAACACAACAATGCGAAAAATGGTGCGCATTATACGAAAATCAGACGGCCCGTGGAACTGGTATATTCCGAAGAACTAGCAACATATGCAGAAGCTCGTGCACGTGAAGCAGAAATAAAAAGGATGAGTCGCAGTGAGAAAATAGAAATAATAAAAAATACCCATTAGGGTATTTTTTATTATTTACTCAAATATTTTCGGATTGCTACCATACTGGATAATGCACCAAGTACGATTCCAACCAATAACAAAATGATGAAGATTTGGAGGAAGTTATCACCGTAATATTTTACGAGAGATAATCCACCAAAGAAATCAACAGTGTATTTTGAAATCCATAGTGTCAGCGGAAACAGTGCAATAATCGTAATTACAGCAGCAAACAATCCAGATACAATTCCCTCTATCATGAACGGTCCTTGGATATATTTATTCTCTGCTCCTACTAATCGCATCACATTGATTTCTTCACGAGCACTGTAGATTGCCATGCGAATAGTGTTCAATGTCACCACCACAGAAAGACCTACGAATATCACGGTCAAGATAACACCAATTTTTTTAACAGTATTAGACAATGCGTTCAATCGTGCGATGATTTCCTTGTTTTGGTAGTAGTTAACTTTTTCAATAATGTTTTTGTTAACTCCTGAATCAATGGTTTCATCACCACTGAGGAAATTTGCAATTGATTCATATTGTTCAGAATCTTTTGCTTGAATATTTAATGATGCACCTAATGGATTTGTTCCTAATTCATTCAATGCCTGTAATGTTAAGTAATCATTTTGGTGACGATCCTGGAAATCTTTTAATGCCTGATCGCGCGATACATAGGAAACCCCAGCAACCTGTGGTAATTGTTCCAGTGCCGCTTTCATATCCAGAATTTGTTGCTCTGGAGCATTTGGATAGAAATATACATTAACATCCACTTTTCGTTCAATATTTGCAATTGTGAATGACAGGATCGCACTCATGAAAATAGTTGCACCAATGATTAACAATGTAATTGTCATCATCATTACCGAAGCAAACGAAACGAATGTGTTTCGATAGAAATTGATCAATCCCGAGCGGGTAATTCTTTTTAAATCACTTGATAGACTCATATATAATATAAAAAAATTATTTTGCGTGATGTGTAGGATACATTCCCACTTTATCATCTTTACTAATTCGACCGTTTTCCAAGTGCACTACTCGCTTGCCCAAATTGTCTACCACTTGTTTATTATGAGTAGTTAAAATAACCGTAGTTCCCAAATCGTTAATTTTTTTCAAGATTCCAATAACTTCGTTTGTTGCCACTGGATCCAAGTTCCCTGTCGGCTCGTCTGCAATGATGAGTTCCGGCTGATTAATAATTGCACGTGCAATTGCCAATCGCTGTTTTTCACCACCTGACATTTCGTGAGGAAAGTCATATGCCTTGTTAGAAAGCCCTACCAATTCAAGTGCATACGGCACATCAGTTACGATGTCCTCGTCACTGCGTCCTGCAACTTCCATAGCAAATGCTACGTTTTCAAATGCAGTTTTATTAGACAACAACCGAAAATCCTGAAACACCACACCGATACGGCGACGGTACGCAGTTACTGCTGATCCTTTTAATTTTGCGATATCCTGGTCTTCAAAAAATACGGTACCTGATGTAGGTTTTGTTTCTGCCAACAAGAGTTTGATCAATGTTGTTTTTCCAGCACCACTGTGCCCAACGATTGAAACGAATTCACCTTGTTTGATTGTCAAATTAACATTAGTAATCGATAAGTCCTTATCGTTATAATGCTTCGTCACATTATTAAAGTAAATCATATAGGAGTAGTATACCGCACATTCGTAAATTTGCGCAACCCATATAATGTGTATAAAAAACTATACCACAATGCAAAGCGGGAAAATGCGTAGCATTTTCCCGCTTGATAAAACATTTCATTTTTGTATACTGCAGTACATGGCCCAATCTCTTCGAGATAGGACCGGCGTTTCTCAAAAATTAAAAAATATATGCGAGCATCAATTTTTTAATTTTGCTCGAAACTTGGCCCTATCGTCTATCGGTTAGGACACATCCTTCTCAAGGATGGAAGCGGAGTTCGATTCTCCGTAGGGTCACAAAAGTGAGAGCTAGTTCGAACATTCGAGAAAGGTCAAAGTGTAACCCTCTTAATAAAAATGATATAATAAGAATATATGAAAAAAATATACCTCGTAAGACACGGACAATCTGAAGGAAATATTGGACCGATTCGACAATCGCCAGAAAGTCCATTAACGGAAAAAGGTCAGCACCAAGCATATGTGTTATCCGAAAGATTGTCACATTTAGAATTTGATCTGTTGGTATCGAGTCCTTTTAAAAGAGCGTATCAAACAGCAGAAATTATTTCGAACAAAACTGGAAAACAAATAATTGAAAACGATCTGTTTATTGAAAGAAAAAGACCGAGCGAACAGATTAATCAACTAAAAGATTCTGAAGACAACGTACAATCTGAGATTGAATACAATCAAGCTTTCAAGGAAAATAAAAAATACAAGGATGGAGAAAGTTTTGTGGAAATAACACAAAGAGCCAGGGACGCATTATCGTTTTTGGATGAAAAAACCAACACCAGCACAGTTGTAGTAACTCATGGAATATTCCTGAGAGTAATCTGTGCAATCGTGCTACTCAAGGAATCTGTCACTGCAGAAAACTGTTTTGAAATGATCAAGACACTGAAAACTGCAAACACAGGAATCACAGTCATCGAAAAAGATGAATATGATGAATGGCGCCTAGTCACATGGAACGATCACGCTCATTTTGCTGAATGAATTA